>NZ_JBRBUA010000123.1:0-11536 GCF_052826345.1 Brevirhabdus sp.
ACCAACTGCTCCAGCGTCACCATCTCAAGCTCGGTTTGCTGCGGGGAAGGCTTTCTCAACATACCCCATTGAATCAAAAGTCCCCGCACAAGGCGAGGACTTTGTCAGCAGTCTGAGCCCGCCCATCCGGCGGGCCTTTTCTTTGGCGCTCAGCCTTATGACGGCTCCTCCTCATTTCCCCTGCCCTGCGCGCAGCCCGTATCGCGCCGGTCCCCACGCTCCGGCAACAGCCGCATCAGCGGACCTTCGAGCGCGGCGGCGATATCGGCATGCGCGGCGGGCCCCGGCAGAACCTTCGCCGCGGTTCGATCCAGCGGGTCGAATGTCATCCCCATCGTGCCCCAGGCCCTTGCCTTGGCCGATTCCGGACAAATGATGATATCCGCGACGAGGGGGCGCATTTCCTCGACCATGTCGCGATCGACGAAGCGCGGTTCCGCCATTCCCTCCGCCGGATGACCCGCCGCCGACGGCGAGCGCCGCGCGGCCCACAGCAGAACCACCGGCGCGTCGATCGTGCGGATCAATTCGCGCACCCGCGCTTTCCATACCGTCTTCACCTCGGCGCGCACGATATCGAAACGGCCATCGTCTTTCTGTTGCAGCAAACGCAGCATATGGCCGGTGAAGTGAACCTCGGTGAAGTCGATTTCACGATACAGTCGATGCAGCAATTCGCTCGCCTTGATGAACCGGTCGTTGCGGCGCGGATGCACCGAATAGAGCCGGTTGGTCATGTTCTGCGCGCCGGTGATCTGCACCACCGTTGCTTGCGCCCCGCGGCAGATGTCGATGACGCCCGGATCGCGCAAAAAGGCATCCATGCCGGAGTTCATGCAACCGAGATTGACGCAAGCGCCCCCCAATGCCTGCTCCAGCAAGGCGCAGAACGGGCGTTCGACGAATCGGCCGTAAGTTTCCGTGCCCCCCAGAAAGGCGATGTAATCGCCATCCAGCGCCTTGGGCGGGCCGCGAAAATCAAGGCGCGACCCCTCGTATCTGCACGGTCTATAGTCAATTCCCGAATGTCTGCCTCGCTCGAAGCTCATGTCATGCCCGCCCTGTTTTCATCACCCATAGGGCAGATTGCACGTTGCAAATTGCCAAACCGTTAACCCTTCAATTCACTGAAAATTGTCGCGAAAACTCGCCCCTTGCGCCCGTACCGCAGCCGCCTATGCTTTGGCGGAATTCGCAAAAGGGTGACGGGAATGGAAATCAGATCGGTTGGGATCGTCGGCGCCGGACAGATGGGCAACGGTATTGCCCATGTCTGCGCGCTGGCCGGTTATGACGTGCTGATGACCGATATCTCCCAGGACGCGCTGACGGCTGCGCGCGCATTGGTTGAGCGGAACCTGGACCGCCAGGTTTCCCGCCAGGCGGTGACCGAAGAGCAGAAAGCAGAGGCGCTGCGTCGCATCGGCGCCACGCTCACCCTGTCGGATCTGGGTCGCTGCGATCTGATCATCGAGGCGGCGACGGAACGCGAAACCGTCAAGACCGCAATTTTCGAGGATCTTGTTCCGCACCTGAAACCCGATTCGATCCTGACCTCCAACACCTCCTCGATCTCGATCACCCGACTGGCCAGCCGGACCGACCGGCCGGAAAAATTCATGGGTTTCCATTTCATGAACCCGGTGCCGGTCATGCAGCTGGTGGAACTGATCCGCGGCATCGCGACGGATGAGGAAACCTTCGCGGCCTGTCACGCGGTGGTGGAGCGGCTGGGCAAGACCGCGGCCAGCTCGGAAGATTTTCCCGCCTTCATCGTCAACCGGATCCTGATGCCGATGATCAATGAGGCGATCTATACCCTCTATGAAGGCGTGGGATCGGTGCGCTCCATCGATACGTCGCTCAAATTGGGGGCAAATCACCCCATGGGCCCGCTTGAGCTGGCGGATTTCATCGGTCTGGACACCTGCCTGGCGATCATGAACGTGCTGCACGACGGGCTTGCGGATACCAAATACCGCCCCTGCCCCCTGCTGACAAAATATGTCGAGGCCGGATGGCTGGGCCGCAAGACCAAGCGCGGCTTTTACGACTATCGCGGCGACGAGCCCGTGCCGACGCGCTGATCGCGCCCGCCTATTCGGCCGCCGAGGGCACCATGCTCGGCACTTCGCAGCCTTTCGCGCAACAACGCCCGGGCTGTCGGTGCGGGATCTGGCCCTGATCGACGAGCCCGCGATCGAGCAGGCGCGACACCATTTCGCTGCGGTCGGTAACGGGGTAATTGCGCCAGATTTCGCGCTTCATCGCTTCGGGCGAACCGCCGCCATGCAGTGAGATCACGGAATACCAGCCGCCCTGATGGCTCGCGGTCAGATCCTCGATGAGGCGCGCCACGTCGGCCCGTTGCGCGGCGGGAATGTCCGGCCGGCCCTGCATCACCGCCGCCAGGCTGGCCCTGGTTTCGGGGTTGTGGTCCTCTTCGGGGCCGGGCAACGCCACGATCAGCCCGCCCGAGACGTGATGCGCCAGCCGGTGCATGTCGTAGATCTTGGTGGCCAGCAGCAGCTTGCCGATGTTGGAATAGACCGGGTCCGGCATGACGCAACCGGCGGGATCCTCGGTCAGATAGACCGACGCCGCGACGCCGCAGGCGTAAAAGCTTTCGGTGATGGTGATCAGATCCACCATCGCATCGCGCATATGCGCGTGACGAGCCATGTCCAGACCGTTCGCCTCTGACATCAGCGCCCCCGCGCCGATCAACAGATCGCCGAAGCCCGCCCGCGCGCCGATGCACGAATGCCTGTGGTGCGTCGCGTAGGACGTCGTCAGAAAGCCGCCCTCCTCCGTCTCGCCGTCGAGAAACACCCGGTCGTGCGGCACGAAGACATCATCGAAATGCACCACGCCCACCGACTGGCCGTATCTGGCCGAGAATCTGGCCGCCGCCTCGCCGGGACGGCCCGCGGGCTTGGCCACGATGGTGATGCCGTCGGCATCCACGGGAACGGCACAGGCGACGGCGAAATCACGATCCTCGGGGCGGTGGGTGCGGCAGGGCATCACCAGAAATTCGTGCATGTAGGGTGCGCCGGTCACGATCGCCTTGGTGCCGCGAATGACGATTCCGTCGCGACGACGTTCCACCACATGCACATAGGCATCGCGGTTGTCCTGCTCCGACGGGCGGCGCGTGCGGTCGCCCTTGGCGTCGGTCATGGCGATGCCGAGCGCGAGATCCCGATCCTGGACCATGTGAAGATAATTCAAAAACCTCTCGAAATACTCCGTTCCATGGGTGTCATCCGTGCGCCGCGTCGCCTGATAGAAGGCGTTCAGCGCGTCATGCGCCAGATACCGTTGCGCGCAGCCCGATTCGGCGCAGACCAGGCGAACGGCCTCCAACTTATGCAGCAGATCGGTGGAGGTTTCGTTAATGTGCAACATCCGGTTGACCGTCTTGCCGGAGCTGCCCTGGCGCGCGGTCATCAGCATCCGGGACGTCTCGATCTGCGCGAAATCATAGGTCACCCCGACCCCGTTGATCCCCGGCGCCAGGAGCGGCTCATCCGCGACGCTTTCGACCCGCTGGCCATTCACGAATACGGTGGGATTATAAGCCCGCAGAGACTCCCGATAATCCTCGGTCGTGAGCAGCATGGTCGGTCTCCGGCATAGATTAATGATTGCAGAATTATCTAACGATGTTAAAAATTAGTCAACCAGAGAGGTAGCACCATGTCAGCCCCTGCGATCCGCCGCCGAAAAGCGGTGAGCGATGCCAAGCGCGCATTGATCCTCGACGCCGCGCGCCGGGTGTTCGAGCAGCGCGGCCTGGAGGGGGCTTCGCTGCGCGCCATAGCGGCGGAAGCCGGATACACGGCGGCGGCGCTGTATTTCCATTTCGACTCGAAAGAAGCGGTCTATGCCGCCCTGCTGGCCGCTTCGCTGGAAGAGCTCAGGCTGGCTGTCGCCGGGGCCGCCGCGCCGACAGATTCGCCTCAGGACCGCCTGCGCGCGGCCGCTATGGGGTTCTTCGACTTCTACGAGCGCCGGCCGCGCGACCTGGAGCTCGGGTTTTACCTGCTGCATGGCGGCGGGATGAGCCCACGCGGCGTGGGGCGCGACCGCGACGCGGCCCTGAACCGCGCGTTGACCGGTGCGCTGGCCCCGATCGGCGCGGCCACACGGGAACTCGGCGGCGGCGAGACTGCGGCGAACCGGGTGATGGCGGGGTGTTTCGCCCATGCGACCGGACTTTTGCTGCTGGAACACACGCGCCGGATCAGGCTGTTCGATGTCGCGCCCAGGGATCTGATGACCTCCTATGTCGAAGATCGCATCGCGGAATTGGAGAGGAGAGAGGAATGAACGCCGTTCCCGCCGCCGATTCCTCCGGGCGCAGCACGCTTTTGTTGATCGACCTCCAGGCCCGGCTGATGCCCGCCATTCACGATGGTCGCGCGGTGACGGCGCGCGTGCAGACGCTGGCGCGGGCGGCGCGCCTGCTGGCCCTGCCCGTCCTCTATACCGAGCAGAGCCCCGCGGGCCTTGGCCGAACCATCGAAACGTTGAGCCCGCAGGCGGGCGAACCGATCGTCGAAAAGATGATGTTCGATGCCTGCCGCGGCACCGATCTGATGGGTCGCATCACCACGGCCGATGTGGTGGTCGTGGGGTGCGAGGCGCATGTCTGCGTGATGCAGACGGTGCTGGGGCTGCTTGCGGCGGGCAAAAAGGTCCACCTCGTGGCGGATGCGATCGGATCGCGCGACCCGCGCGACCGCGATCTGGCCATCACGCGCGCGCGACAGCACGGGGCGGATGTGCTCAGCGCCGAAATGGCGATCTTCGAATGGCTGTCAGACGCCCGTCATCCGCGGTTCCGCGAGGTCCTCGACCTCGTCAAATGACCGGGATAGCTCCGGGATGGCGCCGGGAACAGTCACCGCGCCAGCGACAGGGTGTGCGCGCGCAGCCAGGACATCAGACGCCGCGGCTCGTCCTGGCGGGCCTCTATCTCGGCCCGCGGGATCGGGTGCCCGACCACCGGGGCCTGCGAATGCCCCAATGCGCGTACCACCTCATGGATCAAAAGCCCCTGGCGCAGCGTCGGCGACAGCCGGTTCGCCACCTGATAAGCGCGCGAATTCTGCCCGGTGAAATGGATCGGAAGGACCTGCGCGCCGGACCGGCGGATCAGTTTCGCGGTGAAGGGGTTCCAGACGGCCTCCTGCGCGGGGCCCATCATCGTCGCCGAACTCGCGACCGAACCTGAGGGGAACAGCGCCACGACGCCGCCCGCGGCCAGCTGATCCATCGCCTGCTTGCGCATTTTGAGGTTCAGCTCCAGCGCGTCGGGCTCATGCGCGAAGGGCACCGGGATCATGAAGCGCGAAATCTCCTCCACCCCGGTCAGAAGACTTCGCGTGAGGATCTTGTAGTCGGTGCGCACCCTGCCGATCAGCTCCGCCAGGATCATGCCGTCGATCAGCCCGTGCGGATGGTTCGCCACCACCACCAGCGCGCCGTCGGCGGGAATGCGCGCGATCTGCTCCTGCGGCGTGCGCAGCTCGATACGCATTTCGCGCAGGGCATCGCGCCAGAACGGCTGGCCCGGCTCGACGCCATGTCTTTCGAAACGGCGGATCAGGCGTAACAGCGTGTATTTCCCGGTCATCCATTCCATCACCCGTATGGTATTGGATTTCCACGGGTTGGTGAACGTGTTGGCGTAAGACAGCCGCGACTTGTCGTAGGGCACGTAGTCCGGCGCCGGGGCCTGCTGTGGCTGCGGCGGGTCGTCGTCACGTTCTTTCACGGGAACCCGCCCTTGCCTGCTGCGTGTCGATTGGGATCAGTAGTCCTCGCCAAAGCGATCGGCAACCAGATCATCCAACGCCTGCGCCAGCGGCTCTGCCGCGTTGCCGCTGGTTTCCACCTCTATATAGGTGCCCTTGGACGCTGCCAACATCAGCAGCCCCATGATCGAATCGCCCGACACGTCCATGCCGTCCTTGCTGATCGTGGCCGAGGCGTCGAAGGCTTCCACGACCTCGACCAGCTTGGCCGACGCCCGCGCATGCAGCCCCTTTTCGTTCACGATCTTCAGTTTTCGTCTGGTCATGCCCTGCCTTCGTCCGTTTTCTCAGCCTGCGATGCCGTCGAAACTGTTGATATACTTGCGGCCTGCATCCTTGGCCGCACTGACGGCATCCGCCACGGCAAGCCGACGCGATTTCGCCAGCTTGATTAGCATGGGCAGGTTCGCACCATAGAGGATCTTGCGATTGGCGGGATTGCAGGCCATCAGCGACAGGTTCGAGGGCGAGCCGCCGAACATGTCGGTCACCACCACGACGCCTTCGCCCTCGTCGACATCGTCGGCGGCGGCGCAGATTTCGCTCTGTTTCAAGGATCTGTCATGATCGGGTTCTATAGCTATCGCACGAATGCCCGATTGCTTGCCCACCACATGTTCCACGGCGGAAAGATATTCTCTGGCCAAACCGCCGTGCGCGACGATCACGATACCGATCACGCTGTTGTCCCCTGATCATGCAGTGCCGGGGCAACCCCGCGCCGCGCAAGTCCTCTGTGCCGTTTAGATACCTGCCAACCCTCCTGTGCAAGAGCGTCGGCCATCAACTCTGTCATTGCGACCGATCGGTGTTGCCCTCCGGTACATCCAAAGCCAATGGTCAGATGCGTCTTTCCCTCCTCGACGTAGGCGGGCAGCAAGTGCAGCACCAATTGCATCACATTGGAAAAGAAGGTCTCGAACCGGACGTCGGCCTTGATGAAGCTGCGCACCACCTCGTCGCGCCCGTCGAAAGGGCGCAGCGTGACGTCCCAATAGGGATTGCGCAAGAAGCGCACGTCAAAGACCATGTCGAGACCGTGCGGAATGCCGTGCTTATAGCTGAAGGACTGGATCGTCACGGCCAGCGCGCCCGCGCCCTCGACGGCGAATTTCGCCGCCAGCTCGCTGCGCAGATCATGCGGCGACAATTCGGAGGTGTCGATCATCACATCGGCGCGTGATTTGACCTTTTCCAGCAGGTCGAAATCCCGTGCGATCCCGTCGGCCGGGGTTTCGCCGGGCGCCAGCGGGTGACGCCGCCGCGTCTCGGAGTAACGGCGCAGCAGCGTGTCGCCGCGACAGTCGAGATACAGCAGCTGCACGTCCAGATCGCCACGTTCCGCAAGCCCGTCGATCATCTCGACCAGCGTGTGCGAGGTGAAGTCCCGGTTGCGGGTGTCAAAGCCGAGCGCCAGCGGGCGGCCCAGGGCCTTGCCCTCCAGCAGCGGGGCGAGCAGGCTCAGCGGCATGTTGTCGATCGCCTCGAACCCCAGATCTTCGAGGGCGTGGATCGCGGTCGATCGCCCGGCGCCCGAAGGGCCGGTCACCAGAACCAGTCTTTGTTTCGCACCGTGGTGCATCACATCTCCATCGGCGTTCAGTCGCTCCGCCCTCCCTTCACATACTGGAGGATTGCTGCCGCGAAATATCCGCTCTCCACAGCGTGAAGTTTCGCGATCCGTTTGCCGAGAAACGTGATCGTCCTGTGGGGCGGCAGGCGGTCGCGCTCCGGCTTATCAAGATCGACGCAGAGCACAAGCGGGATGCCGCGCGCAACATCTCCTGCATCCGCGCGATCGGCGATGCAGGAGCTTTGCAGGATACCGACGCGGCGCGCCTCGATCCCGCGGCCGGCGCCTTGCGGCGCGCAGGCCAGCAGACCTTGCGGCGCCGGTTTCAACAGAACCTGATCGTCGCAGATCAAGGTGCAGCCATAGGCCATCAACTGCAATGCCAGCGCCGATTTGCCGCTGCCCGAGGCGCCGGTCATCAAGACGGCACGCTCGCCCAGCGCCACCGCGCTGCCGTGGACGAGCAGCCCGTTCGCATCCGCGTTCGCCGTGTCGTCGCGCGGGCGGGCGGGCCGGTTCCGCGCGTCGCCGTCTTCCGAAATTTCGCGGCCCGGGGTCATGCCCTAGACCGGCAGCCCGACGACGAAGCGCGCACCCAGGGGCTGGGATGTGACGTCGGCGCTGGTCGGGCGAATATTTTCGGCCCAGATCACGCCGCCATGCGCCTCGACAATCTGCTTGGAAATCGCCAGACCCAGGCCGGAATGATCGCCGAACTGCTGCTCGGGGCGTTCGGAATAGAAGCGGGTGAAAACCTTGCTGAGCGCGCCGTCGGGGATGCCGGGGCCGGTATCCTCCACCACGACGAGCACCCGGTTTTCCCGCCGACGCACCCAGATGCGCACCGCGTCGCCGGCTTCGCAGAAGGACAGGGCGTTGGTGACCAGATTGACGAACACCTGCGCCAATCGGCTCTCCAGACCGTCGATGAAGATCGGTTCGTTCGGCATGTCGGAGATGAAATCGACGCCGTTTTTCTCGGCCATCTGGCCGTGATATTCGACGATGTGGCCCAACATGCGCAGCAGGTCGAACCGCTCCTCGTCTTCCTTGACCAGTTCGCTGTCAAGCCGCGAGGCGTTCGAGATATCGCTCACCAGCCGATCCAGCCGCCGCACGTCATGTTCGATGACATCGAGCAATTTCTGGCGGTGCTCGTCCTTCTTGGCGACGCGCAGCGTGCCCACGGCGGACCGCAGCGAGGCGAGCGGGTTCTTGATTTCATGGCTGACGTCGGCGGCGAATTGCTCGTTCGCGTCAATCCGGTCGTAAAGCGCCACGACCATACCCCGCAATGCGCCGGAAAGACGCCCGATTTCATCGGGACGCGCTGTCAGATCCGGGATTCGGATGCGGCTCGGGCTCATCTTGCGGGCGTTCTTGTCCCGGCCAAGCTCCGCCGCGAGGGCCAGATCGGACAGCGGGTTGGCAATGGTCGACGCGAGCACCAGGCTCAACCCGACGGAGACGACCATCGCGATCAGGAACATCCGGAGGACCTGCTCGCGCTCGTTGCGCACATATCGCGCGATTTCGGCATCCGAGGTGAGAACCCCCACCGCGCCCGCCACCTGCCCGTCAAGCGTGATGGGCGTGACCGCGGAATAAGCGCGCCCGCCTTCCGGCGTGCGCATGAAGCGCAGATCGGTCGAATTGCCAAGCGCGCTTTCGACGGAGCGTTGGAGCTGGCCGCGCACGTCCGGCCTGACCGTTCCGATACTGTCGGTGCCGAACAGCCCCGCCAACCAGTTCAGGCCGCTACTGAACGCCTCGGTCAGCCACGGCTCGCGCACTTCGCTCGTGCCGGTCGCGGCGATGCCGCCGCTCCGCTCGAGCCCCTCGGTGGTGGCCAGAAGCACGCCATCGCGGCCGAAAACATAAACGTCCACTCCGCGCGGCAGATCCAGCAGCCCCAGCGTCTGCTCCGGGATGATCTTGCCCTCGGCTCCCAGCACCGGCGGATCGGTGACGGCAAGCTGCGCCTCGAACACGTCGGCGACCAGGCGCGCCTCGGTGATCAGGCCGCGCTCGCGTTGCAGGACCAGGCTTTCGCGGAACGGATCGACGTAGAGCACACCGACCACCAGCAGGATCAGCGCGATCAGGTTGAAGGTGATGATCTTGCGCGCCAGAGGAGAGCTGTGCAGCGTGATGAAACTGCGCTTGTCGCGGCTGTCACGCAGCTCTGTCTGGACGGCGTCACCGGACCCGATCCAATCCTCGCCGACAACCACATCCGCCTGTCTGGGTGCGCCGTCCGGCAAATCCGTCCCTTCCGCCAGTGTCATTTTCCAGTTTTCATTCTTCGTTGTATCTGTAGCCGATACCGTAAAGCGTCTCAATCGCCGAGAAATCGGGATCGACGGTCCGCATCTTCTTGCGCAACCGCTTGATGTGGCTGTCGATCGTGCGGTCGTCGACGTAGACCTGATCGTCATATGCCACATCCATCAGCTGATCGCGGCTTTTCACGAACCCGGGTCGCTGCGCGAGCGCCTGCAACAGCAGGAATTCGGTGACCGTCAGGGTAACGTCGCGCTCCTTCCAGTTCACGGCATGACGGAGCGGGTCCATACGCAGGCAGCCGCGCACCATGACACTGGTATCGGGGCCCTCCTCGATCACCTCGCCGCCCAGCGCATCCTGCCTGCGCAGCAGCGCCCGGATGCGCTCGACCAGAAGGCGTTGGGAAAACGGTTTCTTCACATAGTCGTCGGCGCCCATGCGCAGGCCCAGAACCTCGTCGATCTCATCGTCCTTGGAGGTCAGGAAGATCACCGGAAGCTGGCTTTTCTGACGCAGCCGCTGCAACAGGTCCATCCCGTCCATCCGCGGCATCTTGATATCCAGCACCGCAAGCTCCGGCATGTTCTTCGAAAATGCCTCGAGCGCGGATTGGCCATCGTTGTAGGTTTCGACCTCGAAGCCCTCGGCCTCCAGCGTCATCGAGATCGATGTCAGGATGTTCCTGTCATCGTCGACCAAAGCGATTCTCGACATAGCGTTATCCTTTTACTGCCCAATATTGATTATTTTTTGCCATAATCTTGCCGTTTGCCGCGTTGTTATCAACCTGAAATCGCGAATCACCAGCGTGTCGCAGCTCTATCAGGACCGGATTTTTACAAGATTTGACTAATATGACGCACCTCCGCCCGCATTGGTTGCGCTAACCTGAACACGTCGCCTGTTCCCTCACGGAAGCGTCATGGTATGAGGGCCTTGCCTGAGCGCATCAGGCAGCGCCGGACCGGCCCTCCGTGCGTATCGCAAAATATCAAGGAGTGGCGGCGCGCCCTCCGAAACGGGAGCACTCAAATGACAACAGGACGCGTTAATCCGGCGCATACTCTTGAAAAGCAAGGGATCACGGATCTCAAGGCCGTGCATTACAACCTGATCGAGCCCAAGCTGATCGAAGCCGCCCTTTCCCGGGGTGAAGGCACCCTTGGCAAGGGCGGCGCGTTTCTGGTCACCACCGGCAAGCACACCGGCCGGTCTCCGAAAGACAAGTTTATCGTAAAAACCGATGCGGTTTCCGAAAACATCTGGTGGGAAAACAACCCGCCGATGGCGCCGGCGGCGTTCGATACGCTTTATCAGGACATGCTCGCGCATATGAAGGGCCGCGAATATTTCGTGCAGGACCTGTACGGCGGGGCCGACCCGACGCACCGGCTGGACGTGCGCGTGGTCACGGAACTTGCCTGGCACGGGCTGTTCATCCGCCACATGCTCCGCCGTCCCGAGGCCGCGGAGCTCGAAAGCTTCGTTCCCGATTTCACCATCATCAACTGCCCCAGCTTCGTGGCCGACCCGGCGCGCCACGGCTGCCGGTCCGAGACCGTCATCGCGCTGAACTTCGAGCGCAAGCTGATCCTGATCGGCGGCAGCGCCTATGCGGGCGAGAACAAGAAATCGGTGTTCGCGCTGCTGAACTACATGCTGCCCGAAAAGAATGTCATGCCGATGCATTGCTCGGCCAATCACGCGCCGGGCAACCCGGTGGACACGGCGGTGTTCTTCGGGCTCAGCGGCACCGGCAAGACGACCCTGTCCGCCGACCCCTCGCGCACCCTGATGGGCGACGACGAACACGGCTGGTCGGAACGCGGCACCTTCAACTTCGAGGGCGGCT
>NZ_JBRBUA010000124.1:0-15356 GCF_052826345.1 Brevirhabdus sp.
GACGATTTCCATCAGCGCCACGCCGGTGCGGTTGAGATCGACGAAGGAGTTGTTGGGGTCCATGTCGTGAATCGACTTGCCCGCGTCCTGCTCCATGTGGATGCGCTCGATCCGCACGCGGCGCGCGATGCCGGGGGCCATGTCGACCAGCACTTCGCCCTCGCCCACGATGGGGTGGTAGAGCTGGCTGATCTGATAGCCCTGCGGCAGGTCGGGGTAGAAGTAGTTCTTGCGGTCGAAGGCCGAGCGCAGGTTGATCCGCGCCTTCAGCCCCAGCCCGGTGCGCACCGCCTGCGCGACGCAGTATTCGTTGATGACGGGCAGCATACCGGGCATGGCCGCGTCCACGAAGGCCACGTTGGAATTGGGCTCCGCGCCGAAGCGGGTGGAGGCGCCCGAGAAGAGCTTGGCGTTGGAGGCGACCTGCGCGTGCACCTCCAGCCCGATCACCAGTTCCCAGTCGTGTTTGGCGCCCGCGATCACCTTGGGCTTGGGGGCTTCATAGCTAAGATCGAGCATATCGGTATCCTGTCAGCGTCGCGCACCGCGTTCTAGGTCACGCGCGCGGCGCGGACAAGGGGGCGCCCGCCATGCGTGCTCCGCGGGAAGCCGCCGAAGATTTTCCGGAACTGTTGCGCGAAAGCCAGAATCCACGCAGTCTTTGGGCGCCGGGCCCGACCCGGTGCAGAATGTGAAGACCGCTCATGACCGAACGCCGCCGACTCTCCCGTTTCCCGTTGCCCCGCCTCGCCCTGATGTCGACGCTGCTGTTTCTCGCCGCCTGCGCCGTGCCGCCGGACAGCGCGGGGCTTTCCTCCTCCAAGCCGGTGCCCAGGCCCGACGCGCTGGAAGCCGAAGCGGCCGAGGCGCCGGATCTGGTGATGCGCTGGGATCACCGTCCCGAGGGGAAGATCTGGACCGGCGCGACGATGTCGGCGCTGTCGACCTATGGCGCGGCGCTGCCTGACTTCGTGCCCGCGGACATCGCAACCTATTGCCCGAATTATCCCACCGCCTCGCGGCGCGAACGCCAGGCCTTCTGGACCGGGCTGCTGTCATCGCTGGCCAAGCACGAAAGCACGTGGCGCCCGGATGCCGCGGGCGGCGGTGGGCGCTGGATCGGTCTGGTGCAGATCGCACCCGCCACCGCACGCGCCTACGGCTGCAAGGCGCGGACGGTCGGCGCGCTCAAGAACGGGGCGGCGAACCTGCGCTGCGCCGTGCGCATCATGGCGCGCACGGTGCTGCGCGACGGGGTGATTTCCGCGGGCTCGCGCGGGGTCGCCGCCGACTGGGGGCCGTTCCACAGCAGCCGCAAGCGCCGGGACATGCAGCAATGGACGCGCCGCCAGAGCTATTGCAGCGCCTGAACGGCGCGCCGTCGCGCGCCCGATAGGCATTGCCCGAAGGGGCAACGCCTTGCCTTCGGCGAGGATATTTTTTCCACAATGAAGCGCGATGCGGGCGCGGCGGGGGAACCTGCCGCGCCCGTTGCGGCTTGGTCTGGGACGAGGGTTTTGCAAAGGACGGCGCATGTTTGACTGGATCACGGGATTGATTGACGCGGGCGGGCTGTTCGGTGTCGCGGCGCTGATGTTTCTGGAAAACCTGTTTCCGCCCATCCCATCGGAGCTGATCATGCCGCTTGCCGGGTTCAACGCCGCCAATGGCAGCATGAATCTGGTCGCGGTGATCGTCGCGGGGTCCCTTGGGTCGTTGCTGGGGGCGTATTTCTGGTACTGGATCGGGCAGAAGGTCGGCATGGCGCGGCTGAAACGTCTGGCGGCAAGCCACGGGCGCTGGCTGACGGTCACCCCCGATGAGCTCGAGTCCGCGCGCGACTGGTTCAACCGGCACGGAGCTGCGGCGGTCCTGTTCGGCCGGTTGGTGCCGACGATTCGCACCTTTATTTCGGTGCCCGCCGGGGTCGCGCCGATGCCGCTGGGCAAATTCCTGCTCTACAGCGCCCTGGGCACCGCTGTCTGGACCGCGTTCCTGACGCTGCTGGGCTATGTGCTGCAATCGCAATACGACAAGGTGGAGCAATATATGAACCCGATATCCACCGCCGTGGTGATCGGACTTGTCGCGTTCTACCTGTGGCGGGTGGCGACCTATGGCAAGCGCGTGCGCGCCAAGCAGGATGGCGGAGACTGACGGCTTCCCCTTCCGCGATGTCGAAAAGGAAAAGGGCCCGCGGCATCGACCGCGGGCCCCTGATCGTCGGGCGGAATGTTCGGCTGCGGCGAAGCGCGCCCCTTGCCTTGTGCGGCGGGTCAGGCCGCGTCGCGGTGGTGGCGGCCTTCGCGCAGCTCTTCGATGATCTTGCTCACGAAGGCGTCGAGGTCGTCCGGTTTGCGGCTCGTGACGATGCCGTTGGCGGTGACGACCTGCTGATCGACCCATTCGCCGCCCGCGTTGCGCAGATCGGTCTGGAGCGAGGGCCATGAGGTCACCTTGCGTCCTTTGACCGCGTCGGCCTCGATCAGCATCCAAGGGCCGTGACAGATCGCGGCCACGACCTTGCCCGAAGCGACGAAATCGCGCACGATCTGCACCGCGGCGGGCTTGGTGCGCAGGATGTCGGGGTTGATCTGCCCGCCGGGCAGCACCAGCGCCTCGTAATCGTCGATCGACACGTCTTCCAGGCTTTTGTCGGAGGTGGCCTTGCGGCCCCAGTCCTTCTTGTCCCAGCCCATGATGTCGGCACCGTCGGGGGTAGCGACATGCACCGTGGCGCCGACCTCTTTGAGCTTGTCGCGCGGCACTTCGAGCTCCGATTGCTCGAAGCCGTCGGTCGCCATGATCAGGATCTTCGCGTCTGCAATGTCGGTCATCCGTCATCTCCTAGCTGTTTCCCAGGCTGGACCAACGGGTGGCTGTGGCGAAGGTTCCTGCGGTGCTCAGCCCTCCAGCAGCCTGCGCGTCATCTCGCCGGTGTCGCGCGACAGGCCGGGGGCCTCGGCGATCCGGCGCAGCGCCTGCTGCATCAGCTGCTGGCGGTCCGCGTCATAGCGGCGCCAGGTTTCGAAGGCGGTCGACATGCGCGCGGCCGCCTGCGGGTTCAGCGCGTCGAGCTTGATCAGATGGTCGGCCATGAGCCGATAGGACGCGCCCGAGGGGTCATGGAACCCGGCCGCATTCATCGCCAGCGCCCCGAAGACGGAGCGGAAGCGGTTGGGGTTGCGCATCTCGAAATCCCGGTGGCGCGACAGTGCCGCGGCAAGGTCGGCCGCGCGGTCGGGCAGGGCGTGCGACACCTGAAGCGCGAACCATTTGTCGAGAACCAGCCGGTCGTGGTGCCATTGCTTGTAGAACGCCGCGACCTGCGCCTCGCCCCTGCCCACCGACAGCAGGCAGGACAGCGCGCCGAGTTGCAGCGTCATGTTGTCAGCCTGCTGGAACTGACGCGCGGCCAGCTTGCCCTTGTCGAGCCGGGTGATCAGCCAGAGCGCCGCTTGTTGCAGCGCGCGATTGCCCGCATCCCGCGCGCGCGGCGAATAGGGGCCGAAGACGGTCGTGCGCTGATAGATCTGCGGCAGCAGCGTCGCCATGCCCTGCGCCAGCGCCTGCGACAGGCGTTCGCTCGCCGCGTGGATCGCGATCGGGTCGGGGGCCACGCCCGCGTCGAACAGGCTCTGCGCGATGTCGTCGTCGCCGGGCTGGCGCATCGCCAGCGCCACGAAGGCGGGGTCGAGCGTGTCGTCGGCCGCGACCTTTTCCAGCGCGTCGAGGTATTCCGCCATCGGCGGGTTGTCGTTGGTGACCATGCGCATCAGCACGCTCTTTGCCAATGCCCGGCCCGCTTCCCATCTGTTGAACGGGTCGGTGTCATGCGCCAGCAGGAACGCGAGTTCGCCCGCGTCGCGGTCGCGCTGCACGATCACCGGGGCCGAGAAATCGCGGAGCAGCGATGTGACGGGCCGTTCCGCCAGGCCGTCGAAATGAAAGCTCTGCTCGCGCTCGGTCATCTCCAGCAGGGTGGTCGGCAGCACCTCGTTGCCGTCGGACGACAGCAGGCCCACCGCCACCGGAATGACGCGCGGCGGCTTGTCGGGCTGGTTCGGGGTGGCGGGCGTTTCCTGGCGCAGGCTCAGCGTCAGGCGGCCGCCCTCGAAGGTCTCGCGCACCGCAAGGCGGGGGGTGCCCGCGTCGGTGTACCAACGTCTGAATTGCGACAGATCGCGCCCGGTCGTGTCCTCGAAGACCTTCAGCCAGTCCTCGATGGTGCAGGCCTGGCCGTCGTGGCGCGTGAAATAGAGGTTGAGCGCCTTGTAATAGGCCGCATCCCCCACCAGCCGCTTGAGCATCCCGATCACCTGCGCGCCTTTTTCATAGACGGTCGCGGTGTAGAAATTGTTGATCTCGACATAGCGGTCGGGGCGCACGGGATGCGCCAGCGGCCCGTTGTCCTCGCGGAACTGGCGGCCGCGCAGGGTCAGCACGTCGTCGATGCGCTTGACCGAGGGCGAGCGCATGTCGCCGGTGAACTGCTGGTCGCGAAACACGGTCAGCCCTTCCTTCAGGCACAGCTGGAACCAGTCGCGGCAGGTGATGCGGTTGCCGGTCCAGTTGTGGAAATATTCATGGGCGATGATCGCCTCGATCCGCTCGTAGTTCGCATCCGTCGCCGTGTCGGGGCTGGCCAGCACGGCGGAGGAGTTGAAGATGTTCAGCCCCTTGTTCTCCATCGCGCCCATGTTGAAATCATCGACCGCGACGATGTTGAACAGGTCCAGGTCGTATTCGCGCCCATAGGTGTCCTCGTCCCATTTCATCGCGCGTTTCAGCGCATCGAGGGCAAAGTCGCATTTGCCTTCGTCGCCGGGGCGCACCCAGACGTTCAGCGCCACCTCGCGCCCCGAGCGGGTGGTGAAGCTGTCGGACACCGCGCGCAGATCGCCCGCCACCAGCGCGAAGAGATAGGCAGGCTTGGGCCAGGGGTCGTCCCATTCGGCCCAGCCGTCGCCCTGGGCGGTGGGGTTGCCGTTCGACAGCATGACGGGGGTGTCCTGCGCCGTGCCTTCGATGCGCACCTTGAAGGTCGCCATCACGTCGGGGCGGTCGGGGTAATAGGTGATCTTGCGGAAACCCTCGGCCTCGCACTGCGTGCAATACATGCCGTTCGACATGTAGAGACCTTCGAGCGCGGTGTTGCCCGCCGGGTCGATCTGCACTTCGCTTTCCCAGACGAAAGGCGCGTCGGGCACGTCGACGCGCAGCCCCTCGGCGGTGAGCGTCGGGTGCACGGGCTGCCCGTCGATCCGCGCGGATATCAGCTCGAGCGCTTCGCCGTGCAGGAAGAATTCGCGCGACGACGCGGCGGGGTTGGGGCGGAAGCTGATGCGCGCCAGCACCCGCGTGGCCGAGGGCGACAGCCGGAAGGTCAGATCGACCCCGTCGATCAAGAACCCGAAAGGGGTGTAATCTGCCAGGTAGATCGTGCCGCTTTGGTCGAGTGCCATCGCCGTTACCCCTTTTGTCGGAACTTTGACTTTCGGGCGGACGTTAGGTCCATGAACCCCGGGGCGCAAGCAGGCTCTGGGAGAGCGTACCATGAAAGCGAGGCACGTTATGTCTGCACCTCATACCAATGTCGAAACACAGGAAAAACAACACCGTCCGGCCCTTCTCGGCATGGGGTTCTCGGTTCTTGTGGCGCTGGTCCTGCTGGCGGGGCTGGCGATCTGGGTCTTTGCCAACGGCAATCAGCCGCAGGAACCCGTGCGCCAGATCGACGACCGCACCGGACAGGTCGAGATCGATCCCGGCAATGCGGCGACGCCGTCCGAGGTTCCGCCGTCGACCACGACGACCAACACCACCGACGGCAGCGGCAATCCCGATGCTGTGACGCCGCCGCAGGCCCCGGCCGCGACGGGTCCGGCGCAGACTGTTCCCGCTCCGGCAGCCCCGGTCGCGCCGGTGACGAACTCCGCCAACTGAGGGCGCTGTCCGGTGCCGCGTCCGGCGCGTAGCGCCGCATCGCTGCGCCCGCAAGGCTCGACCCGATCGTGAAATCCTCCCCGCACCGGCCCCCGGTGCGGGGAGTCGTGTTGCCTATCGCTCAATTTTTACCTATCTCCCTAACCAAATCACAAAACGGTATACCGTGGGATGCCAAGCGGTCGTGCCGGTTCAGGACGAGGAGATCGGGGAATGACGGAGAGAACGAATAAGAGCGGCCTGAACGTCGCGCGCGCACTGAGCGATTTCATCGAGGCGGACGTCCTGCCGGGGCTGGGGATCGAGGCCGACGCGTTCTGGTCCGGGCTGGCCGGGATCGTCGCGGATCTGGGGCCGGAAAACCGCAGGCTGTTGCAACGGCGCGCGACGTTGCAGGGCGAGATCGACGAATGGCACCGCGCGCACCGCGACAGGCCGCACGATCACGGCGCCTATCGCGGCTTTCTGGAGCAGATCGGCTATCTCGTGCCCGAGGGCGACGATTTCATGATCGAGACGGACAACATCGACGCCGCCATCGCCGATGTGCCCGGCCCGCAGCTGGTGGTGCCGATCACGAACGCACGCTATGCGATCAACGCGGCCAATGCGCGGTGGGGGTCGCTCTATGATGCGCTTTACGGCACCGATGCGCTGGGCCAGGGCGCGGCGCCCGCAGGGGGTTATGACGCGGAACGGGGCGCATTGGTGATCGCCTGGGCCAAGCATTTCCTCGATGAGGCCGCGCCGCTGGCGCAGGGCTCCCACGCCGATGCGACCGGCTACGCGGTCCGCGACGGCGCGCTGGTGGCGCGCACCGCGCAGGGCGAGCAGCCGCTGGCGCAGCCCGAAAAGCTGGTCGGCTGGGCAGGGGCCGGGGAGACCCCCGAAAAGATCGTGCTGCGCAACAACAGCCTGCACATGATCCTGGAATTCAAGGACACTGAGGTCGCCAAAGACGATCCCGCGGGCGTGTCCGACGTGCGGCTGGAGGCCGCGATCTCGGTCATCATGGATTGCGAGGACAGCGTCGCGGCCGTCGACGCGGAGGACAAGGTGCTGGCCTATCGCAACTGGCTGGGGCTGATGCGCGGCGATCTGGCCGAGACGGTGCAGAAGGGCGGGCGCAGTTTTACCCGCCGTCTCAACCCGGATCTGGAATTCGACGCGCCGGGCGGCGGCAGGCTGCGTCTGCCGGGGCGCGCGCTGATGCTGGTCCGTAACGTGGGTCATCTGATGAACACGCCCGCCGTTCTCGACGCCGAGGGCCACGAGATCCCCGAAGGGCTGCTGGATGCGATGTGCACCACGCTGATCGCGATCTACGACCTCAAGCGCGCGGAGGACGCGCCGCGCAACTCCGCCGCCGGGTCGGTCTATGTGGTCAAGCCCAAGCTGCATGGCCCCGAGGAGGTCGCCTTTGCCGACGAGATCTTCACCCGGGTGGAGCAGGCGCTGGGCCTGCCGCAATATACCGTCAAGCTCGGCATCATGGACGAGGAGCGGCGCACCTCCGCCAATCTGATGGAATGCATCCGCGCGGCGAAGCACCGGGTGGCCTTCATCAACACGGGCTTTCTCGATCGCACCGGCGACGAGATCCACACCTCGATGGAAGCGGGGCCGATGGTGCGCAAGGGCGAGATGAAGAACACCGCCTGGATCGCGGCCTATGAGGATCGCAACGTCGACATCGGCCTGGCCTGCGGGCTGCGCGGGCGCGCGCAGATCGGCAAGGGCATGTGGGCGGCCCCCGACCGCATGGCGGAGATGCTGGCGGCCAAGATCGAGCATCCGCAGGCGGGCGCCAACACGGCCTGGGTGCCGTCGCCCACCGCCGCCACGCTGCACGCCACGCATTACCACCGGGTCGACGTGAAGGCGCGCCAGCAGGAGCTGGCCGCGGCCGGGCCGCGCGGCAGCCTCGACGATCTGCTGACGATCCCGCTGGCCGAAGGCCGCACATGGTCCGAGGCCGAGATCACCGACGAGATCGAGAACAACGCGCAGGGCATCCTGGGCTATGTGGTGCGCTGGATCGACCAGGGCGTCGGCTGTTCCAAGGTGCCCGACATCCACGACGTCGGCCTGATGGAGGATCGCGCCACCTGCCGGATCTCCAGCCAGGCGCTGGCCAACTGGCTGCATCATGGCGTGGTCGACGACGCGCGGGTGATGGGGGCGATGCAAAAGATGGCCGCCGTGGTGGATCGCCAGAACGAGGGCGATCCGGCCTATCGCCCGATGGCGCCGGGCTTCGACGGCATCGCCTTTCAGGCGGCCTGCGATCTGGTCTTCAAGGGGCGCGCGCAGCCCTCGGGCTATACCGAGCCGGTGCTCCATGCCCGCAGGCAGCAGCTGAAGGCCGCGCGGGACTGATCCGCGCGCCCCGCGCGCCGCGCATCGGCAGATCCGCGCCCCCGCTCGACCTGCGGCCCCCGATCATGCCGCGCGGCGGCGGGCGGGCCTGCGGGGCGCGCCCGCAGGAGTTGCACGCATGGGCTGCGCGCATCCCCTGTGCGCGGGATCGGCCCACGCAGCCCTTTTCCAGCGGCCTCGGGCGTTGTATCTGTGATGTACCAGCATCGGAGAGCCAGCATGACCAGACCCGTCATCGGGATCATCGGCAACAGTTTCATGATCAATGACGAATACCCCGCCCACGGCGGAAGTTCGTTGAACTCGGACGCGGTCGCGCAGGTGGCGGACGGCATTCCGATGATCATCCCGGCGGACCCCGCCTATACCTCGGCGGAGGAGCTGATGCAGGTGTGCGACGGCTTTCTGCTGACCGGCGGCAGACCCAATGTCCACCCCGAGGAATACGGCGAGGCCGAGACCGAGGCGCATGGCGCATTCGACCGCCCGCGCGACCGGATCACCCTGCCGCTGGTGCGCGCCTGCGTCGAGGCGGGCCAGCCGGTGCTGGCGATCTGCCGCGGCTTTCAGGAGGTCAACGTGGCGATGGGCGGCACGCTCCACCCGGAAATCCGGGACCTTCCGGGCCGCATGAACCACCGGATGCCGCCCGACGGCACGCTGGCCGAAAAGTTCGAGCTGCGCCACAAGGTGATCTTCACCCCCGACGGGCCCTTCGCCAGGCTGATGGGCCGGGATGAGGTTCTGACCAACACGCTGCACGGGCAGGGGATCATGGTGCCGGGGCCGCGCGTGGTGATCGACGGCCACGCCCCCGACGGCACGCCGGAGGCGATCTACCTCAAGGACGCGCCCGGTTTCCTGCTGGGGGTGCAATGGCACCCGGAATGGAACGCGGCGCATGACCCGGTGTCGCGGCCGCTGTTCGAGGCCTTCGGCGAGGCCGCCCGCGCATGGCGGCGCGGAGAGCGCCCCGCGAGGGCGCTGCGCTCGGCCTGAGAACAGCTGAACACCCGAACGCCTGAACGGACCGGCCGGGGCAGGCGTGAGCGGCCCCCGCACGTTCCCGCAGGCTGTGGCATCGCTAGTTTTCCTCGACCGAAGGCGCGCGCGCGAGGCGGACGGTGCATATGCACGATGGGTCCCGAGCGCGCCAACCTGCTGTCCATCCGGCCCGCGCCGCGCCCCACCGGGCCCGCAGGCGGGGCTTTCCGATCGTCTGCCCATCTGCCCGCCCCGCGGCCCCTCAGCCGGTCAGGACAAGTTCCATGCGAAAATTCGTCAGCGCCACGCCCTGACGGGGCACCGACTGGCGCGCCACCTGTCGCCAGCCGTGGCGCAGCAGAAAGCGCCGGGCAAGATGGCTCGCGCCGGTGTCGAGGACGGCCATCCCGCGCGCCTGCGCCTCCCTCAGCAGATGCGCGTGCAACAGATCGCCCACGCCGCGCCCCATCGCCTCGGGCGCGACATAGGCGAAATCCAGATGGCCGTCGTGCCCCAGCGCCATGAAGCCCCGGGGCCTGCGCCCGTGCGCCGCGACCAGCGTGATCTGCCGGTTCAGCCGCTCGGCCCAATCTGGGCCGGGCGCCTCATCGGGCGCCCAGGCCGCGCGTTCCCGCGCGTCGTAGAACAGCCCGGTGCCCTCATGCACCGCCCGGTAGAAGATCTCGTAAAGCGCGGCCTCGTCGCCGGGACGGTAGGGCCGCACCCTGACCCCGCGCGGCCGCGTCACGTCACGCGAGAGCGTTTCCTGAAGTCGTCGCAGTCCCAAAGCCGTTCCTTCATGATCCGTTCCAGCACATCGACCGCGCCCAGCACCTCCGCCTCGCCGATATAGAGCGGGGTGAAGCCGAAACGCAGGATATCGGGCGCCCGGAAATCGCCGATCACGCCGTTCGAGATGAGCGCCTGCATGATTGCGTAGCCCTCGGGGTGGCGGAACGAGACCTGACTGCCGCGTGCCGCGCCGTCGCGCGGCGAGGCCAGCGCCAGGTCGGGGCAGCGGGCCTCGACCTCGGCGATGAAGCGTTCGCTCAGGGCCAGCGAACAGGCGCGCACGGCATGGATGTCGGCGTGTTCCCAGACGTCCAGGGCGGCCTCCAGCGCGGCCATCTGCAACACCGGCGGCGTGCCCACCCGCATCCTTTCGCGACCCGCGCCGGGGCGGTAGGCAGGGTCGAAGTCGAAGGGCGCTTCATGCCCCAGCCAGCCCGAAAGGGCAGGCCGCGCGATGTCGGCGTGGCGGGGGGGCACATAGATGAAGGCAGGTCCTCCAGGCCCGGAATTGAGATATTTGTAGGTGCAGCCCACCGCGAAATCCGCACCGCCCGATGCAACCTCGACCGGCAGTGCCCCGGCAGAATGCGCCAGATCCCAGATCGCCAGCGCGCCTGCCGCATGGGCGCGCGCGGTCAGCGCGGGCATGTCGTGACGGCGCCCCGTGCGGTAGTCAACCTCGGTCAGCATCAGCACCGCGACCGAGCCGTCGATATGGGCCGCCACGTCCTCGGGCGCCACGGTCTTGACGCTGTAGCCGTCGCCAAGCGTGCGCACCAGCCCGTCGGCCATATAGAGATCGGAGGGGAAATTGCCGGTGTCGCTCAGGATCACGCGGCGGTCGGGGCGCAGCTCCAGCGCCGAGGCAAGCGCCTGATAGACCTTGATCGACAGCGTGTCGCCCAACACGACACTGCCCGCCTCGGCGCCGATCAGCCTGCCGATCCGGTCGCCCAGACGCGCGGGCATGTCCATCCAGCCATCCCTGTTCCAGGCCGTGATCAGATGCGCGCCCCATTCGTCGCGGATGGCCCGCTCGACCCGGCCCGGCGTCGCGCGCGGCAGCGGGCCCAGCGAGTTTCCGTCAAGGTAGATGATGCCTTCGGGCAGGTCGAACATCGCCCTGGTCGCGGTGAAATCGGTCAAGTCTGCTGCCTCCTCGGGTATCGGCGCAGACTGCCCAAAGGCGACGCCGCGTGCAAGGCGATGAAGATGCGCGCACCCTGCGGTACAAGGTGTGCGGGCCGGAAAACGGCATTCCGGGGCCGCCTGCGCCGTCGCGGCCGAAACCCTCGGATGCGACATTTTATGTCCGGGCCGCGCCATCCTGTCCATTGCGATATATTGTTGCGCGATGATAGAGAGAGCTTGCACAAAATGAACCGGGAGCGGTCAGATGTACGACATAGAGGGAAACAAGACGTGAAAATCGGGGCACCGAAGGAAATTGCGAAGGGCGAGGCACGCGTTGCCATGACGCCCGATTCCGCACTTCAGCTACAAAAACTCGGGCACGCCTGTGCGGTGGAAACCGGCGCGGGTGCGAAGGCGGGGTTTTCCGATTCGGCCTATCGCGACGCCGGCGTCGAGGTTCTGGACAGCGCCGATGCGCTCTGGTCCGCATGCGACATCGTGGCCAAGGTGCAGCCCCCGTCGGAGGACGAGGCGCGCCGCCTGCGTGACGGGCAGACGCTGATCTCCTTCTTCTGGCCAGGCCAGAACGAGGCGCTGCTGGAGCTGTGCAAGGCCCAGTCCGCCACCGTCATCGCGATGGACATGGTGCCGCGCATCTCCCGCGCGCAGAAGATGGACGCGCTGTCGTCGATGGCCAATATCGCGGGCTACCGCGCGGTGATCGAGGCGGGCAACAACTTCGGCCGTTTCTTTACCGGGCAGATTACCGCCGCGGGCAAGGTGCCGCCGGCCAAGGTGCTGATCGTGGGGGCCGGCGTGGCCGGTCTGGCGGCGATCGGCACGTCGACCAGCCTCGGCGCGATCACCTATGCCTTCGACGTGCGCCCCGAAGTGGCCGAGCAGGTCGAATCGATGGGCGCGCAATTCGTCTACCTCGATTTCGAGGAAGAGCAGAAGGACGGATCGTCCTCGGGCGGATACGCCTCTGTCTCCTCGCCCGAATTCCGCGAGGCGCAGCTGGCCAAGTTCCGCGAACTGGCGCCCGAGATGGACGTGGTCATCACCACCGCGCTGATCCCCGGGCGCGATGCGCCCGAGCTGTGGACCGAGGACATGGTCGCGGCGATGAAGCCGGGGTCGGTGATCGTCGATCTGGCGGCGGAGAAGGGCGGCAACTGCAAGTTGACCGTCAAGGATGAAAAGATCGTCACCGACAACGGCGTGACGATCATCGGCTACACCGATTTCCCGTCGCGCATGGCCACCCAGGCCAGCACGCTCTACGCGACCAACATCCGCCACATGATGACCGATCTGACGCCCGAGAAGGACGGCAAGGTCGATCACGACATGGACGACGACGTGATCCGGGGCGCGACCGTGACCCGTGCGGGGGAAATCACCTTTCCGCCGCCGCCGCCCAAGGTCAAGGCCATTGCCGCCGCGCCTAAGCGCGAGGCCGTCAAGGAACCCAGCCCGGAGGAAAAGCGCGCCGCGGAGGTCGCGGCCTTTCAACAGGCCACGCGTCAGCAGGTGGGCCTGCTGGCAGGCGGCGCGGTGCTGCTGATGATCGTGGGGGCTTTTGCGCCCGAAAGCTTCATGGCGCATTTCATCGTCTTCGCGCTGGCCTGTTTCGTCGGCTTCCAGGTGATCTGGTCGGTCAGCCACTCGCTTCACACGCCTCTGATGGCGGTGACCAACGCGATTTCCGGGATCGTGGTGCTTGGGGCGATGTTGCAGATCGGCTCGACCAGCTGGATCGTGGTGATCCTTGCCACGATTTCGGTTCTGATCGCCTCGATCAACATTGTCGGCGGCTTCCTGGTGACGCGCCGGATGCTCGCCATGTTCCAGAAATCCTGAGGGGGCGCCAGACATGTCCATTGGTATCGTTTCTGCCGCCTATATTGCTGCGGCCATTCTGTTCATCCTGTCGCTTGGCGGGCTTTCCAACCAGGAAAAGGCCAAGCGCGCCGTCTGGTACGGCATCGTCGGCATGGCGCTGGCGGTTCTCGCCACGATGGCGGGGCCCGGCATCGGCAACTACTGGTTGTTGATCCCGGCCATCGCCGTCGGCGGCTATGCGGGCTATGAGGTCGCGCGCCGGGTCGAAATGACCGAGATGCCGCAGCTCGTTGCGGCGCTGCACAGCTTTGTCGGGCTGGCCGCCGTCTTCATCGGCCTGAACGCCGACATCGAGCTTGGCGCCGTCAAGACGCTGGTTGCCAGCGGCGGCGACCTGTCCGGCCTGACCGGGTTTTCCGCCAAGCTGGCCGCCAAGGACGCTGTGGAAATCAGCATCCTCAAGGTCGAGGTCTTTCTCGGCATCTTCATCGGTGCGGTAACCTTCACCGGGTCGGTCGTGGCCTTCGGCAAGCTCGCCGGACGCATCAGCGGCAAGCCCGAAAAACTGCCCGGCGGGCATATCCTGAACGCCTCGGCGCTGGCGCTCTGCGTGATCCTGGGGCTGATGTATTTCAGCGGCGCGGGCATCTGGACGATGGTGCTGACCGCCCTGATCGCGGGCTTCATCGGCTGGCACCTTATCATGGGCATCGGCGGTGCCGACATGCCGGTCGTGGTGTCGATGCTGAACTCCTACTCGGGCTGGGCGGCCGCGGCCATCGGCTTCACCCTCGGCAACGATCTGCTGATCGTCACGGGCGCGCTCGTCGGGTCCTCCGGTGCGATCCTGAGCTACATCATGTGCAAGGCGATGAACCGCAAGTTCGTCAGCGTAATCCTGGGCGGCTTCGGCGGCACGCAGGGCCCGGCCGCGGAAATCGAGGGCGAGCAGATCGCCATCGACGCCGACGGCGTGGCCGGCGCACTGGACGATGCGGATTCGGTGATCATCGTGCCCGGCTACGGCATGGCGGTGGCGCAGGCGCAGCAGGCCGTCAGCGAATTGACCAAGCGGCTGCGCGACAAGGGCAAGGAGGTGCGTTTCGCCATCCACCCGGTTGCGGGCCGTCTGCCGGGGCACATGAACGTGCTGCTGGCCGAGGCGAAGGTGCCTTATGACATCGTTCTGGAAATGGACGAGATCAACGAGGACTTCCCCGACACCGACGTGGTGATCGTCATCGGCTCGAACGACATCGTGAACCCCGCCGCGCAGGACGACCCCAACAGCCCCATCGCCGGGATGCCGGTGCTGGAGGTCTGGAAGGCGAAGCAGGTCTTCGTGTCCAAGCGCGGGCAGGGCACCGGGTATTCGGGCATCGAAAACCCGCTGTTCTTCAAGGACAACACCCGCATGTTCTACGGCGACGCCAAGGACAGCATGTCGAGCCTGTTGCCCAAGATTGACTGAGCCTTGCGGTAGCGAAGATTGGAAAGGGCGTTCCCCACCGGGAGCGCCCTTTTTTACTGCGAGGAGGATGCGATACGCCGCACCAACGCCGACGCGACCGGGCGCGGCGGGCTTCGCGCTTGATTCCGCGCCAGCGCATCGAGCCAAGGGCCAGAGATGCCCAACCCCTGTGCGGTATACCGTTGTATCCTCGTAAATCCTTGGTTTGACACCAAAAATCAGTTTTACTAAAGGGGTGCCCGCGTTACCCTGCGCCAAACCGCCCCCGGAGACCGCGCCCCATGCCGCAGATCGAAGACCACCCGCTGCGCTATCGCCTTGCGAACGAGCTGCACGCGCGCCCGTTCCCGTCGATGCGCGCGCCCTCGACCGCCGCCTATCTGGCGATCAAGCGGCCCGAAGGCGCGGCGGCGCGCGATCGCGCGGCGGATATGGAGCATCTGATCGCGCTTCTGGACCGGCACGGCGCGCCGCATCCGCAGCCCGGCGCGACCCATTATTTCGGGCGTATCGGGCGTCATACCCTGAAATGGGAAAGCCATACCGAGTTCGTCAGCTACATGATCCTGAGTGACGGCCCCTCCGAGCCGCCGTTCCGCGAGGGGCTGTCGGGCTTTCCCTCCGACTGGCTGGCACGCGCCCCGGGCCGCCGCCTGACCTCGGCACTGGTCCGGGTGGAGCTCGCGGCCGGCGAGGAGGAGATCGCCCGGCGGGCGGAGGCGTGGTTCGTGGCCGAGAGCATGGCGATGGCGCGGGTGCTCGACGACCAGCTGATCGTCGCAGGCGATTTCCGGATAGATTCGGC
>NZ_JBRBUA010000125.1:0-25361 GCF_052826345.1 Brevirhabdus sp.
AAAGCGGGCGATCTTGTCCTTGTCCATCGTCTGCGGGTTGGCGACGTAGATCAGCTCGTCATAGGCGGGCAGACCCTCTTCCTCGACGTAGAAACACTTGCCGGGTGTGCCTTCGATGTCCATCTGGTTGAGCTCGAAGTTGCGATAGGCCCCGATCACCGCGTCGACCTGCCCCGACATCAGCGCGGGCGAGAGCGACCAGTTGACGTTGACCATTTCGACATCGTCCATC
Source organism: Brevirhabdus sp. (assembly GCF_052826345.1). Lineage (NCBI taxonomy): Bacteria > Pseudomonadati > Pseudomonadota > Alphaproteobacteria > Rhodobacterales > Paracoccaceae > Brevirhabdus > Brevirhabdus sp. The sequence continues at coordinate 233 of NZ_JBRBUA010000125.1, forward strand.
GTCAGGTCGTAGGTCTTCAGGATGCTGCCGACGACGGCCTCTTCCACGCCGCCGACCGAAAAGCCGACCTTCTTGCCCTTGAGGTCTGCGGGGCTGGCGATCGGCCCGTCCTTGAGCGTCAGCAGGCAGTTCAGCGGGGTGGCGACCAGCGTGCCCACGCGTTTCAGGGGCAGGCCTTCGTGGATCTGCAAGTGCAGCTGCGGCTGGTAGGAAATCGCCAGATCGGCGCTGCCTGCCGCCACCATCTTGGGCGGGTCCGAGGGATCGGCGGGGGCGATGACCTCCACCTCCAAGCCGTTGTCGGCGAAATACCCCTTTTCCTGGGCCACTATGATCGGGCCGTGGTCGGGGTTGACGAACCAGTCCAGCATCAGGGTCATCTTGTCCTGGGCCATCGCGGGGGTGGCAAGCGCAAGCAGCGCGAGGGTGGAAAGCAGTTTCATGGCAGCCTTTCGGAAGGTTCGGGCGTGTCGCCCATTGCAACGAGGGTGATGGGACCGTCCCAGACGGCCTGCAGACGCCGCGCCGCCTGCCAGGATCGCAGGCCGGAACGGCAGCAAAGAACGGCGCGCCGGCCCGGGGCGGGGCGCGGACCGTGCGGGCCGAAATCGGCCACCGACAGGCGGTGGGCGTGGGGGGCGGCGGGCACGGGGGCCTCGGTGTGGTCGCGCAGCTCGACCGTGAAATCCTCGGGGCGGATGTCTTGCGGCGCGATGAAGCGCAGCGGCGGGTCCTCGGGTTCCGGCGCGCCGTCGAAGCGGAACCCGCCGAAGCGATAGCTGCGCAGCTCCAGCGTGACCATCTGGCCCAGCGGGCCGGGCGTCAGCCCCAGCAGCACCGCCAGCGCCATCTGCGCCTGGATCGCGCCGAGCGTGCCGACCACGGGGCCAAGTACCCCTGCGGTGGCGCAGGTGGCGGCGCGGTCGGGCAGGTCGGGAAAGATCGCGCGCAGGCTGGGCGCGCCGCCGCAGAAGCCGCCCGCATAGCCCTCGAACCCCAGGGCGGAGGCCGAGATCAGCGGCACCCCCGCGTCAAGGCAGTGATCCGACAGGATGTAGCTGGCGGCAAAACTGTCGGCGCAGTCGAGCACGACGGCCGCCCCTTCGCTCAAGGCGGCGACGTTGGCGGGGCTCAGCGCCTGCATCACCGGGCGCACCCGGCACGCCGAATTCAAGGCGCGCAGCGCCCGCGCGGCGGCTTCGACCTTGGGTCGGCCGACCTGGTCCTCACGGTAGAGCGTCTGGCGGTGCAGGTTGCTTTCCGAGACCACATCCGGGTCGACCAGCGTGATATGCCCCACACCGGCCCCCGCAAGCAGCGGCAGCGCAGGGCAGCCCAGGCCGCCCGCCCCCACGACCAGCACATGCGCCGCCCGCAGCCGGGCCTGCCCGGTCGCGCCGACCTCGGGCAGGATCTGCTGGCGGGCGTAGCGGGGGTCGGCGCCGCTCATGCGGGTGCCCTGGCACGGCCCGTCGCGGTCAGCCATTCGGCGACCCGGGCCTCGGGGTCGGGGTTGAGCGTGATGTCGGTCACGGCGGAAACCACATCCGCCCCGGCGGCAAAAGCCCCGCCCGCCCGTGCGACGTTCATCCCGCCGATGGCGATCAGCGGCACATCGCCGATCAGCCCTTTCCATTCGCCCAGCTTTTCCAACCCCTGTTGATGCCATTTCATCTTTTTCAGGATCGTCGGATAAATCGGCCCAAGCGCCACGTAATCCGGGGCGAGATCCAACGCGCGCGCGAGCTCCGCCCGGTCATGTGTGCTGACGCCCAGTTTCAGCCCCGCGTCGCGGATGGCGCCGGTGTCGGCGCCGTCCAGATCCTCTTGCCCCAGATGGACCCAGTCGCAGCCTTCGTCGATGGCGATGCGCCAATGATCGTTGACGACCAGCGTGCAGCCGTGACGCGTGCAAAGATCGCGCGCGGCGCGGATCTGCGCGCGCAGATCGCGGGCGGGCCGGTCCTTGAGGCGCAGCTGCACCAGACGGATGCCCAGCGGCACCAGCCGGTGCAGCCAGTCGACATGATCGAAGATCGGGTAAAACGGATCGAGGGGGCCAAATGCGGAGCCAGATGCGGAGGCAGATGTGGAAGCAGGGGTCATTCCAGGAAGGCCTTTCCGATGACGGGCGTTGACGGCGCGGCCATGTCGCGCGGCTCCATCGGGTCGGCCCGCGCCGCCAGCTTGCCCGCGCGGATTGCCTGGGCGAAGGCCTCCGCCATCGCGGCGGGATCGCCGGCGCGGGCGACGGCGGTGTTCAGCAGCACCGCGTCATAGCCCATTTCCATCGCCGCCGCCGCCTGGGACGGCAGGCCAAGCCCCGCGTCGATCACCAGCGGCACATCGGGAAAATGGGCGCGAAGCGACCGCAGGCCATAGGGATTGTTCAGCCCCAGACCGGAGCCGATCGGCGCGCCCCAGGGCATCAGAACCTCGCAGCCCGCGTCGAGCAGGCGATCTGCGACCACCAGATCCTCGGTGGTATAGGGAAACACCTGAAAGCCGTCCTGCGTCAGGATGCGCGCGGCCTCGAGCAGGCCGAAGACATCGGGTTGCAGGGTGTCTTCCTCTCCGATCACCTCCAGCTTGATCCAGGGGGTGCCGAACACCTCCCTGGCCATATGGGCGGTGGTCACGGCCTCCTTCACGCCGTGGCAGCCGGCGGTGTTGGGCAGGACCCGGACGCCCAGCTCCTTGATCAGTTCCCAGAAATCCTGTCCCGCACCGCCGCCGCTGCTTTCGCGGCGCAGCGACACGGTGGCGACCGCCGCGCCGCTGCGGGCAAAGGCCTCGGCCAGGACCGCGGGCGAGGGGTATTGCGCCGTGCCCAGCATCAGCCCGCCGGGCAGGGGGGTGCCGTAGAATTCGCGCATCCTCAGCCCCCCTGCATCGGGGCCAGAATCTCGACCCTGTCGCCGGGGGCCAGCGCCTGGGCGGCACGGGCGGCTGCGGGCACGAAAGCCCCGTTCAGCGCGGTGGCGACCACACGGGCGGTCGGGCCGCGATTGTCGACCAGCGCGGCCAGCGTCGGGGCGTCGGTCTCGACCGGCTCTCCGTTCAACGTGATCTTCATTGCATCACCTCGGGCTCTTTGTTGTCGCAGATATAGGCCGCCACCATGCGCGCCAGCGCCGGCGCCAGCAGAAAACCGTGCCGGTAGAGGCCGTTGACACGGATCACATCGCCCTGTCGCGAGATGCGCGGCAGGTTGTCGGGAAAGGCAGGGCGGCTGTCCACGCCGATCTCGATCACCTCGGCCTCGGCGAAAGCGGGGTGCAGGGCGTATCCGGCGCCCAGCAGTTCCAGCAGCGCGCGCGCCGAGACATGCGCCCCCGCGGCCGTCTCCAGCGTCGTGGCGCCCAGCATGAAGATGCCGTCGCCGCGCGGCACCACGTAAAGGGGGATACGCGGGTGCAGCAGCCGGACGGTGCGCGAAAGCGTGATCTCGGGGCAGCGCAGGATCAGCATCTCGCCCTTGACGCCACGCAGACCGGGCAGCGCGTCGCGCGCGGCATACCCCCGGCAATCGACAACCAGCGCATCGCGCGCCAGCGCGTCGGGGTCGGCATCCTGCCGAACGATCGGCACGTCGTCGCGCAGCAGCCCGTCGCGCAGCGTGGCCAGCGCCGCACGCGGGGCAAGGTGCCCCTCCTGCGCGAAGTGCAGCGCCTGCGAGAACCGCCCGGCGAGGTCGGGTTCCAGCCGGGCGATGGCCTCGGCGTCGATGGTGTCGTGATGCGTGGTGCGGCGCGCGAAGCGGCGCAGGTCGGCGCGATCGCGCTGCTGCGACAGCACCAGCGTGCCGCCGCGTGTCACCGCAATGCCGTGCCCGGCCCACCAATCGGCGGCATCCGCGCCCAGCCTGACCACGGGTTCCTCCGCGCTTTCGCCTTCGCAATGGGGGGCCAGCATTCCGCCCGCCCACCAGGAACAGGCCTGCGGGCCGGGCACTTCGGCACGGTCGAGCAGCCTCACCGCGAGACCGCGATCGCGCAGCGCGCGTGCCACGCAGAGCCCCGCCACACCCGCGCCGACGATGGTGACCGGTCTGCCCATATCACCCCCAGAGCGCGTGAAAGTGGTGCACCGGGCCATGTCCCGATCCGACGTGCAGCCGGTCGGCGGCGGCGATTGCGCCCTGCAAATAGCGGTGCGCGGCCGCCACGGCATCCCGAAGCGCCAGACCCTGCGCCAGGCCCGCAGCGACGGCGGCGGAATAGGTGCAGCCGGTGCCATGGGTGTTGGCCGTGGGCTGGCGCGGGGCCTCCAGCCGCAGCGGCGGGCTTTGTCCGTCCAGCAGGATATCGGTGCAGCGCGCCCCCTGCGCGTGGCCGCCTTTCAGCAGCACTGCGCGCGGGCCCAGATCCAGCAGCGCGCGCGCCTGATCCGGGGTTGCGTCATCCTGCTCGGCAGGCTGTTCCAGCAGCAGCGCGGCTTCCGGCAGGTTGGGCGTGATCAGCGTGGCCCGGGGGATCAGCAGGCGGCGCAGCGCGCCCACCGCATCGTGGCGCAGCAGCGGATCGCCGGATTTGGCCACCATCACCGGGTCCAGCACCACCGGCAGCGCGCAATGCGCCAGCGCATCGGCCACGGTCTCGATGACCGGGACGGAGGCCAGCATGCCGATCTTGATCGCGCGCACGTCCAGATCCTCAAGCACTGCCGCGATCTGGGCGCGGATGAGCTGGGGCGGAACTTCATGCACCGCCGTGACCGCTCGCGTGTTCTGCGCGGTGACGGCGGTGATGACGCTGGCCCCGTAGGTGCCCAGGGCGGAGAACGCCTTGAGGTCGGCCTGGATGCCGGCGCCTCCGCCGCTGTCCGAACCTGCGATGGTCAATACGATGGGCGGGGCGTCTTCCACGGCTACATCCTACGGCAATGGGCAGGACCCGGCTTGAAAGGAAGGAGGGTGGTGCGCGCGATGCGTCGCATGTCACGATCCGTTCCCTACGCCGGTATTGCCCGGATCAGGTTCGACGGGTCGGTGCGCTGCACCTCTCAGCCCCAATGGGGCCCCCCGACGGATAGGGCAGGAGTAGCGGATGAGCGGGATGAATGCAATGGCGGCCATGCGCGGCCAGCTTGCCGCCCCGGTGCGGGGCCGATGGCGATTTGCGACATGAGGGGGAATTGGTCGGACTGAGAGGATTCGAACCTCCGACCCCCTGCTCCCGAAGCAGGTGCGCTACCAGGCTGCGCTACAGTCCGACCGTGGGGTGCGACCTACTGCGTCGCGCGGCGTTTTGCAAGGCCCTCAGTGCGGGCGCCCGCGCGATCGCAGGAACATTCCCATGCGCGGCACGATGCCCATTTCATGCCGGGACCGCGTGCGCAGAACCGGCGTGTTGTCGGAGGTGCCGCGCCTGCTTTCGCGCAGCACGATGTAAAGCCCGCTGGCGATGATGATCGCGGCCCCCGCCCATGTCGTGGCATCGGGCGATTCGCCGAAGAACAGATAGCCGAACAGGGCCGCCCACAGGATCTGCGAATATTGCATCGGCGCCACGATGGCCGCATCGCCCGCCCGGTAGGCCGCGATCACGCAGAGCCCCGCCGCAAAGCCGAAACCCGCGATGATCCCCATGAGCCCCAGGTCGGCCAGCGGAACAGGTTTGTAGACGAAGGGCAGCACGGCGCCCATGATCACGAAATTCGCCATCATCGGGTAAAGCATCAGCACCGCGCTGCGTTCGTCCCGGCCGATCTTGCGCACGATGACGGAGGCCAGCGCGCTGCCGATCGCGGCGGTCAGCCCCGCCAGATGCCCGAGGCTGAGCGGAACCGACCCCGGCCGCAGCACGACCAGCACGCCGATCAGCCCCGCGATGACCGCCAGCCAGCGGTGCACGCCGACGCGTTCGCCCAGGATGGGGATCGCCAGCACGGTGATCAGCAGCGGCGCGGCAAAGAGGATCGTATAGGTCTGCGCCAGCGGCAGCACCGAAAAGGCATAGAAGGCCGACACGCCGGTGGTCGCCGTCGCCATCATGCGCAGCAGCATCCACCAGGGATGCACGGGGCGCAGCGTTCCGGCCGCAGTTTCGCGGATCAGCATCGCCGTGGCGAGGGGAAAGCTGAAGGTGACGCTGAAGAAGATGATCTGAAACGGGGCATAGCTGGCGCCCAGAATCTTCACCGCCACATCGTGGCTGGCAAAGATGGCAAACGCCAGCAGCGCGATCAGCGCCCCTTGCAGATTAGATCTGGCCGCGTCGATCACATCGTCCGTCCTGCCGCGTATGGGGCCCCGGCACCGCGTCGCACGGGGCCGGGGCGTGGTAGAGCGCGGCACCGATCCGCGCCGTGGGATGACGTCAGAGGCTGGCGTCAGAGGCTGGCGTCAAGCGCCGCCAGAATGGCATCGCCCATTTCGCGGGTGGTGGCGGGGGTGCCATCGGTCGCCTGCATCAGATCGGCCGTGCGGACACCGTCGGCCAGCACCTTTTCCACCGCGCGTTCCAGACGCGTGGCCTCGTCGCCCTGATCGAAGGAATAGCGCAGCGCCATCGCAAAGCTCAGCACGCAGGCCGAGGGGTTGGCCTTGCCCTGACCCGCGATATCGGGCGCCGAGCCGTGCACCGGCTCATATAGCGCTTTGGGCCGACCCGCCTCCGACGGCGCCCCGAGCGAGGCCGAAGGCAGCATCCCGAGCGATCCGGTCAGCATCGCGGCCGCATCCGACAGCAGATCGCCGAACAGGTTGTCGGTGACGATCACGTCGAACTGCTTGGGGGCGCGGACCAGTTGCATAGCACCGGCGTCGGCGTACATGTGGGTCAGCTCGACCTCGGGATATTCGTTGTCGTGGACCCACTGAACCTCTTCGCGCCAGAGGATGCCCGATTCCATCACATTGGCCTTCTCCATGGAGCAGACCTTGTTGTTGCGGCGCTTGGCCAGCTCGAAGGCGGAACGCGCGACGCGGCGGATCTCGTTCGTGGTGTAGCGCTGCGTGTTGACGCCCACGCGGCCGCCCTCGTTGTCCGCCTGAATGCCGCGCGGCTCACCGAAATAGATGCCGCTGGTCAGTTCGCGCACGATCATGATGTCGAGCCCGGCCACGATGTCGCGCTTGAGCGAGGAGAAATCGGCCAGCGCATCGAAGCACTGCGCCGGGCGGAGGTTGGCGTAGAGGTCCATTTCCTTGCGCAGGCGCAGCAGGCCACGCTCCGGCTTGACGCTGAAATCGAGCGTGTCGTATTTCGGCCCGCCCACGGCGCCCAGCAAGACCGCATCGGCCGCCTGCGCCTTGGCCATCGTGGCGTCGGTCAGCGGCGTGCCGGTCGCGTCGTAGGCCGCGCCGCCGACCAGGTCTTCCTCCACGTCGAAGCGCAGGTCGCGCTTGTCGCCGAACCATGCGATGATCCGCTTCACCTCATCCATGACCTCTGGTCCGATACCGTCCCCGGCAAGTATCAAAAGGGTCGGGTTGCTCATGCTGTCCTCCTGGAATAGTTGGATCGGGCGTAGCTTCATCTTGGGGGGGGGTCAAGTTTCGCACTCCGCTTGCCCCGCAGCTGCGCCGCCCCCGCCATTTGGAACGGCTTTGTGCAGGAGCGCGTTGGCACAGCGCAATTCACCGAAAGGACCGTGACCTTGATTATGCCCGCAACCAAGACGCCTGCGCTGAAACTGAACACGCTGGATCATGATGTATTCGATCTGGACAAACCCGAGGGAAAACAGGGAACGCTGCTGGTGTTCTATCGCGGCAAGCACTGCCCGATCTGCACCAAGCAGCTGTCGGAGCTTGACGCGCGGCTCGACGATTTCGCCGCGCTTGGCGTCGACGTGGTGGCGATCAGCTGCGATGACGAGGCACGCGCCGAAAAGATGAAGCAGAACGGCAATATCGAGCGTTTGAAGATCGCCCATTCACTGAGCTTGCCCGCTGCACGTTTCGACTGGGGGCTGTTCATTTCCTCGGCCCGGGAAGGCAGCGAGGAACCGGCGCTGTTTTCCGAGCCGGGCATGTTCCTCGTCACGCCGGAACGCGACCTCTATTTCAGCTGGATCCAAAGCGCCCCCTTCGCCCGCCCGCCTGTGGACGATCTGCTGATGGCCATCCGCTTCAAGAATGAAAAGAACTATCCGCCGCGCGGTCAATACGACGGCGCGCTGGACAAGGAGGCCTGAGCGGGCGTTCGTCGTCTGGCGAAACCCCGGCCCTAATCGCCGCTTGACGTCGCCGCACCCTCGCCGGGGCCCGACCCGGCCCGGGGGCCGTTGAGCCGCGTCGGCGGCCGGATCACCCTGCGCGACCGGGGGGCGCTGGCACAGCGTGGCAGCCTGGGCGGCCCCCCTCCGGTTGGGCCGCCATTCCGAACGGCGCGTGCCGGTTGAGGCGCCATTCCGCATCGCATCGTTGATCGTGCCGGGGCCGCGATCTGGCGCGCGCTCGCCGGTGGCCGGTGCGCGGGCGCGGCTTTTGTCGCGGCGGGCATCCGGTGCGGCGACTGATTTTGAAACGCGGTGCGGTCGGATCTTGCGCGCCGTCGACGCAACGGCCCGGGGCGGAGGTTGCGCCCTCGGCGCGGCTTTGCCCTAGGGCGGCGGTCGCTCTTGGCTGTCGCCTGCGGGAGGCGGCCATTCGATATCGACCCAGACCAGACGATGGGTGGAGGCCAATCCGACCCGTTTCGCCGAGACCGTACCGAAGCCGTCATCGGGCGCAGGCCAGACAACGCCCGCCCCTGCCACCTTCAGGCCAGCGGACGGCAATACGTAGTCGACGCGCAGGTTCCCGGGGCCGGGATTGTCCGGCCAGTCGGCCGTGTCGAGGGCGGGCGGGCCGCGTTGCTTGGGAGCGGAGCCTTCGGCCGCACCCGCCGCCGCGCCGCCGGCACTTGCGGGACGGGGATCGTTCAGGGCGGGATGGGCCAGCAGGTCGCGCATGACGCGATGCCGCCCCTCGCCATCGACGGGGTCGAGATTCGCCCCGCCAAGCAGGATGAAATTTGGCGGCGCCGGGCCGTAGGACCCGTTCAGGAACGCCGTCCAGAAACGCGTTTCATCGGCGTTGCGCAGCCCGTTGCGATCTTCCGGCCCGTCGAAGACCGGCGGCGTGGCGTAATAGGCGAGGACGGGCAGCGCGCCTGCGGGCGTCATCACCGGCACCACCCAATGCGCCGTGCTGGACAGCCGTTGAAGCGCGAGGGCACGCGCGTCGGGAAAGGCGCCGCCGCCGGGATGCGCCGGCAGTGTCGCACCGGGCAGCTCGGCCCATAGCAGCGAGGCGAAGTCGCGCGTGTCCGTCCCGATGGGGAAACGGGAAAGGAGCGTCATCGCACCGGCCCCGCGAAACGCACCGTAGCCCTGCGCATCGCGCGGCCCGCCCGTACGGCCGTCGCCATCCATGTCGTGCCCGGTGGGCAGGCCCGCGTTCTGCGCGGGCGCGAAGGCATGGGGCAGATCGTGCCCGGCGTGTTTCAGCAGGGCCTGCACGGCCCGGGCGGTGTGGCCCTGCGGATCGCTGTCGATGCCCGTCAGCAGCAATACGTCCGGCGCGGCCTCGGCGATGATCGCGATGACGGCGCCGATCTGCGGATCGGCGTGTTTCGGATCATTCTGGCGCAGCAGATCGCGCAACAGCAGCCCCGGTCCCCGCCGCGACAACTGCACGTTGAAGATCGCGAAGCGTAGCGTTTCGGACGCGACGGCGCCCGCCAGCGCCAGCCAGATCAGGCCGGCAGCAACCCCTCGTCGGCAGCGCCGCTGTGCCGCTCGGCGCGGCGCTGTTGCATGACCTTCCGCGCGATGCGGCGCATGGCGATGGCGCGCATCGCGAAACATGTCGGAAGAAAGGCCCATAGCGCGACGATCCACAAGGTGGTCTGCGGCGACAGCAGCGCCATCGGATCGAGCAGCGCCAGACTGGAATGCCCCAGCAACGGCAGCAATATTGGCACCGCAATCGCCAACGCGAAGTTAACGGCGGCGGATCTGTTCAGGCGGCGTACCAGATCGCTGCCCGCGGTGGGATCGAATGTCGGCAGGTTGACCCAAAGGTTGAATGCGTGATCGCGCGTGGGCCAGCCGTTGGCGCGCATGATCATCGCCAGCGCCGCAAGCACGAAACCGGACACGTAGATCGACAGGCCGACACTGGCCAGCAGCAGCGGGCGCACCTCGGGCGGGGCGTTTTCGGGCACGATGTTGACCAGCGCGCGCACCGGGCTGTACGGAAAATCCAGCAGATTGCCGACCAGCGAGCCCAGCGAGTGCAGCAGCTGCACCGAGACGGTGTTGTCCCAGGGCGCGCGATACGCGATGGAGGACAGCAAAAGCATCGCGAAAAGCGCGACATAGCGCAGCCGGTTGAACGGCGCCGCGTCGCGGAAGTCGATCAGGCCGGGCGAGGGGGCCGCATATTCCGCGGCGGTGAATACCGCTGCAAACAAGCCCAGCAACACCACCATCAGCCGGGTGTCCGTCGATTCGCCTGGAACCAGAAGTGACGGGGTCACGACCAGAATGAGCACCAGGAATGCACGTATGAGCGCGCCTGTCATGCGATTAACCACTGCTTTACCCTCGATCCCGAGCGAACAAGGTACGATGCCGTGTTCTTGTCCCGAAATGAGTCTCCGCCTTTTAAACGGAATGCCTCTTTTGTGTCTTATTTCTGCCTTCATTAAGGGTGCGTGGCAACCCCTTGGTATTGGCTGAGGTTTCTCACCCCGGATTCGCCGCGACGCTGTTTCCCGTTTGCATCACACCGGGCCGCGGCAGAAAAAAGGTCCGGCAGCGGGGCTGTCGGACCTGGCGGGGCGTGCGCGCATGATGCGCCCGGAGGCTCGGGCGCGCGGTGAAAGGGTCACACCCAGGGGCGTTGGGCGTCGGCGGCGGCCTCGAAACGGTCGATGGCGGCGGCCTTTTCCATGGTCAAGCCAATGTCATCCAGACCGTTCATCAGGCAGTGCTTCTTGAAGGGGTCGATCTCGAAGCGGAAGGTGTCGCCGTCTGAGGTCGTGACGGACTGCGCGTCCAGATCGACGCTCATCCTTGCATTGGCGCCCTTTTCGGCGTCCTGCATCAGCAGGTCGATCTGCTCTTGCGGCAGGGCGATCGGCAGGATGCCGTTCTTGAAGCAGTTGTTGTAGAAGATGTCGGCGAAGCTGGGCGCGATCACGCAGCGGATGCCGAAGTCGAGCAGCGCCCAGGGCGCGTGTTCGCGCGACGAGCCGCAGCCGAAGTTGTCGCCGGCGATCAGGATCTGCGCCTCGCGGTAGGCGGGCTTGTTCAGCACGAAGTCGGGAATTTCCTTGCCGTCGTCGTCATAGCGCATCTCGTCGAACAGGTTCTTGCCCAGCCCGGTGCGCGCGATGGTCTTCAGGAACTGCTTGGGGATGATCATGTCGGTATCGACGTTGATCTGGCGCATCGGCGCGGCGACCCCGGTGAGGGTGGTGAATTTTTCCATGGTCTCGAAATCCTTTGCCCCGGCTCGGCCGGACAGGGGGGGAAGGGGCGGCGCGGGCCGCCCCGCGGCCTCAGTTCATCACCTCGCGCACATCGGTCAGATGGCCGGTGATCGCCGCCGCCGCGGCCATCTGCGGGCTGAGCAGATGGGTGCGGCCGCCGCGGCCCTGCCGGCCCTCGAAGTTGCGGTTCGACGTGGCGGCGCAGCGCTCGCCCGGCGACAGCTGGTCGGGGTTCATCGCGAGGCACATGGAACAGCCGGCAAGGCGCCATTCGAAGCCGGCTTCCTTGAAGATGTCGGCCAGACCCTCTTCCTCCGCCTGGGCACGCACCAGCCCGGAACCCGGCACCACCATGGCGCGCAGGCCGTCCTTGACCTTCTTGCCCTTCAGCACCGCGGCGGCGGCGCGCAGATCCTCGATCCGGCCGTTGGTGCACGATCCGATGAAGACCGTATCGATCTTGATCTCGCTGAGCGGCATTCCGGGGGTCAGGCCCATGTAGTCGAGCGAGCGGCGCACCGCGTCGGCCTTGCCGCCGGGAAAATCCTCGGGCGCGGGGACGCGGCCGGTGATCGGCAGCACGTCCTCGGGCGAGGTGCCCCAGGTCACCAGCGGGGCGATGTCCTCGCCGCGGATGGTGATGACCTTGTCCCAATGCGCGTCCTCGTCGGATTTCAGCGTCTTCCACCAGTCGAGCGCGGCTTCCCACTGCACGCCCTTGGGCGCATGGGGGCGGCCCTTGACGTAGTCGAACGTCGTCTGGTCCGGCGCGATCAGACCGGCGCGCGCGCCGCCCTCGATCGCCATGTTGCAGACCGTCATCCGGCCTTCCATCGACAGCGCGCGGATCGCCTCGCCGCAGTATTCGATGACGTAGCCGGTGCCGCCGGCGGTGCCGGTGCGGCCGATCACGGCAAGGGTGATGTCCTTGGCGGTCACGCCGGGCGCCAACTGGCCGGTGATCTCGACCTTCATGTTCTTCGATTTCTTCTGGATCAGCGTCTGGGTGGCGAGCACGTGTTCCACCTCCGACGTGCCGATGCCATGCGCCAGCGCCCCGAAGGCGCCGTGGGTGGCGGTGTGGCTGTCGCCGCAAACCACGGTCATGCCGGGCAGGGTCCAGCCCTGTTCGGGGCCGACGATATGCACGATGCCCTGGCGCACGTCATTGACCGGATAGTAGTGGATGCCGAATTCGCGTGCATTGGTGTCGAGCGCCTCGACCTGGATGCGGCTTTCGGGGTTGTCGATGCCCTTTTCGCGGCCCGGCGTGGTGGGCACGTTGTGATCGGGCACGGCGATGGTCTTTTCGGGGGCACGGACCTTGCGGCCGGTCAGGCGCAGCCCCTCGAAAGCCTGGGGGCTGGTGACCTCATGCACCAGATGCCTGTCGATGTAGAGCAGGGTGGTGCCGTCCTCGTCGGTATGGACGGCGTGGGCGTCCCAGATCTTGTCGTAGAGTGTGGAGGCGGTCATTCGGGGATACTCCCGTAGCGGATTGGCGATGAGGGTGGGGCCGCGCCCGGAGAACCGGAGAGAAATCCCGGGATCACGAACCGGCGCGGACGGCGCGCGGGTTCAAAGACCGGCGAGGGCGGTCCGTGCCAGACCGTGAAAACGCCAGGGCAGGCGCGAGCGGTCGTCCATGTCGAAAAACTGAGTCACATGTCGCAGATACAGCTTTCCCGCGCGCATAACAAGATGGCGCGAAGGGCGCGCGCGCGGGATGCCTCCGGCGGGGATATTTGCGCGACAATGATCGCGGCAAGATCGGGAGGGCGCGCCGTGCTGGGTGGGGGCGGCACGGCGCGCGGGGGTGGCCCGGGTCGGGGTCAGATACGAAGGGCGATCAGGGCGCCTTGGCGACTTCGCCGTCGAGGATGAAGCGGCGGGCCTCGCCTTCGGCCGGCTTGATGATGAGCGAGCCGACGCCGCGCATGTCCTTGAACTGCCCGGTGCCGCGCACCAGTTCCCAGACGCCGTTGTCGTGCAGCGCGGGCTTGCCGTCGCCGGCCATGAAGATGGCGCGCACCGACCAGCGCAGCACGGCGACATCGCCATTGGCGGTGGTCAGCTGCAGATAGCCGCGCGGGTCGCCGTCCATCGGCGGGCGGATGTCGTGCCAGCCGAATTCGGTCACCTCGGCATCGGCGAAGATGCCTTCGCCCTTGGCGGTACCTTCGCGGCGCACGGCCAGCACGAAGGCCTTGGAGCCGTCGGCGAATTCGAATTTCATCTGTTCCTTGGGCGACATGACCGCCTCGACCGAGACGGGCGCCGCGAAGGCGGGGGCCGTGGCGGTCAGCGTGGCGAAGAGGGCTGCGGTGACTAGCTGGCGCATTGGGGGGTATCCTTTCATATCCGTTAACTTCAGGAGGTAGGGCCGGGGCGCCTGCCGTCGCGTCACGACGGCTCACGGTTGCGTAGGGTGGAAGCGCGGCGCGTCCTGCGCCATTCTGGGGCCTGTCGGGCTTATGACTGGCTTTGACGGGGTCCCACTCTTTGACGGGTTTCCACTGGGGCCATTGCGCGATCGGATCGGCCGGTGCGGCAATAAGGAAAAGCGGCGGGGCGGATGACTGCTGAAAACTTCACGGAAATGCTGTCGCGGCTGATTTCGCAGGGCGTCATTTTTGCCGAAAGCCTGCTGCTGCCGTGGCGGTTGTACCAACTGGGCATCGTGCTCGCGATTTTTCTGGCGGCGCATCTGCTGCGCATGGCGATCGCGCCGCGCATCTATGCATGGATGAAATCGCGCAGCGGCTGGCCGATGTGGCGCATGCGCTTCATGCTGATGCTGCATCGCCGTATCCGTCTGATCGCCTTCGTCGCCCTCGCCTGGGGGGTGGCCTGGTTCATGCGCGGCGCCACATGGCCCTCGCGCAGCTATCTGGTGGTGCTGGTTGCGACCATCGCCACCGCCTGGCTGATCGTGGGCTATCTCGCGCGGCTGATCCGCAATCCTGTGCTGCGCCGGATCGCCAGCTGGGGCGCCTGGATCTATGTCACGCTTTACTATCTGAACCTGGAGGAGGAGGTCGGCGCCTTTCTGGACCGCATCGCCTTCGAGGTGGGGGATTTTCGCCTTTCGGCGCTGACGCTGGTCAAGGCGGTGGTGGTCACGGCCAGCCTGCTGGCGGTGGCGCGGCTGCTGTCCACGACCACCTCGGCACGTATCCAGCGCAACGAGAATATCTCTCCCTCCATGCGGGTGCTGTCGGTCAAGGTCTTGCAGATCGTGCTTTACAGCGCGGCCTTTTTCATCGGGCTCAAGGCGGTGGGCTTCGATCTGACGGGGCTTGCGGTGCTGTCGGGGGCGATCGGCGTCGGCCTGGGCTTTGGCTTGCAGAAAGTGGTGTCGAACCTGGTGTCGGGCGTGATCATCCTGCTCGACAAATCCATCAAGCCCGGCGATGTGATCAGCCTGGGCGAGACCTTCGGCTGGATCAACGCGCTGGGCGCGCGCTATGTCTCGATCACCACGCGCGACGGCAAGGAATATCTGATCCCCAACGAGGATCTGATCACCACGCAGGTGGTCACCTGGTCCCATTCCAACGATTTCGTGCGGCTGGATCTGTATTTCGGCACGGCCTACGGCGACGATCCGCATCAGGTGCGCAAGGCCGCGATCGCGGCGGCGAAGACGGTCGATCGCGTGCTGGGCGTGCGCCCGCCCGTGTGCCATATCGTGGGCTTTGGCGACAGTTCGATCGACTATATCCTGCGCTTCTGGATTCGCGATCCCACGGCCGGGCTGACCAATGTGCGCGGCGATGTCTATCTGGCGCTTTGGGACGCGTTTCTCGAGCTCGGCGTTTCCATCCCGTTCCCCCAGCGCGAGGTGCGCCTGCTGGGCGATGCGCCGCCCGCGCGCGAAGACGGCGGCGATGCCGGAAAAACCTCACGATCCGAGGATGAAACCCCCCGTTTCCGGCCAGGGGGCGGCGCGCCGGATTGAGCCGCACCAGGGCCCTGCGCGGCGGCACGCGCCCTGCGGGCGGGCGCAATCCGCCGATTGACGCCAGCCGATCCTTGACACATTGAGATTCGCGCCCGGCGATGTTATCTATGGCCCATGCCCAGCGCCGAGGCTTTTCGGTGCGCCGCCCAGGAGGACGAAGTCCTGTCTCGACATGCCGATTTGGCTGCCATGACGGCCATTCAAGATCAGGAGGCCGCCGCGCCCCTGCCCGATCCCAGCAGCGAAGCGTTGCTGAAACTCGTTCTGGGCTCGCTCGAAGACGACAAGGCCGAGGATGTGGTCTCCATAGATCTGCGCGGAAAGACCGAAATTGCGGATTACATGGTCGTCGCGTCGGGCCGGTCCACGCGACAGGTTTCCGCCATCGCGCAGAATCTGGTGGACCGTCTGAAAGAGAATGCGAGCCGCGCCAGCAAGGTCGAGGGCAAGGACGCGGGCGATTGGGTGCTGATCGACAGCGGCGATGTCATCGTCCATGTCTTTCGCCCCGAGGTGCGCGATTTCTATCAGATCGAAAAGATGTGGCTGCCCGCAGGGGCGCAGAACGGCTGAATGCGGCTCAAGATCTGTGCTGTCGGGCGGCTGCGTGCCGGACCCGAGGCCGAGTTGATCGGCGATTACCTCAAGCGGTTCGAGCGCAGCGGGCGCGCGCTGGGACTGGGCCCGGTCGAGGTGGCGGAGGTCGAGGACCGCAAAGGCGGCGGCATGGCCGCCGAGGCGCGACTGCTCGAACGGCAGGTGCCCGCCGGCGCCGCGATCTGTACCTTGGATGAGCGCGGCGCGCGCATGAGCTCCCCGGAATTCGCGGAGAAACTGGCGGCGCTGCGCGATCAGGGCCGGGCCGAGCTGGTGTTTGTCATCGGCGGCGCGGACGGCATCGACCCGGATTTTCGCGGCCGCGCGGATTTCAGCCTGTCGCTGGGGCGGATGGTCTGGCCGCACATGCTGGCGCGGGTGATGCTGTCGGAGCAGATCTATCGCGCGGTGACCATCCTGGCGGGCAGCCCCTATCACCGGGCCTGACGCGCGCCCGGCCGATCCTTGCGCGTGCGAAGGTTGCGTCGGGTGGGGCGGCTGCTTACAACCGGCACCAATCCGGTCACGACCGAAGCCAGGGATTTATCGTCGATGAGCACTCAACGTCCTGTCGTTCTTTGCATTCTGGATGGCTGGGGCCTGAGCGACCGGACAGAAGCCAACGCCCCCGCGCTCGCCCGAACGCCTGCCTTCGATGCGATCATGGCGCAGGGGCCCTCGGCGACGCTGGTGACCTATGGGCCCGACGTGGGCCTTCCCGAAGGGCAGATGGGCAATTCGGAGGTCGGGCATTCCAATATCGGCGCCGGGCGCGTCGTGTTCATGGATCTCGGCCTGATCGACCATGCCATCGCGGACGGCAGTTTCCGCGACAACGCGCAGTTGCAGGTCTTCATCAAATCGCTTCGGGACAGCGGCGGGACCGCGCATCTGATCGGTGTCGCCTCGGACGGCGGCGTGCACGGGCATCTCGACCATATCGTGGCGGCGGCCAGGATCATCTGCGCCGCGGGCGTGCCGGTCGCGGTCCATGCGATCACCGATGGCCGCGACGTCGCCCCGCGGTCCGCCGACCGCTTCGTGCCCGACCTGATCGATCGTCTGCCCGAGCAGGCAAGGGTGGTGACGGTCACCGGGCGCTACTACGCGATGGACCGGGACAATCGCTGGGACCGGGTGCAGGCCGCCTATGGCGCCATCGTGGGCGGCGAGGGGCAGGCGGCGCAAACGCCGCAGCAGGCGGTGGACGATGCCTACGCGGCCGATCAGTCCGATGAATTCATCGCGCCGCGCGTCATCGGCGATTACGCGGGCTTCGCCGGGGGCGACGGGGTGTTCTGCCTGAATTTCCGCGCCGACCGCGCCCGCGAACTGCTATCGGCGATGGCCGATCCGGCGTTCGACGGGTTCGACCGCGGCCCGGCACCTGCATTGGCGGCACGTCTGGGCATGACGAAATATTCCGACGCGCATAATGCCTGGTACAGGACGGTTTTTCCCAAGCGCGACATCGTCAACACGCTGCCCGCATGGGTGTCGCAAAAGGGGCTGCGCCAGTTCCACCTGGCCGAGACCGAGAAATATCCCCATGTGACCTTTTTCCTGGCCGGCGGCAAGGAGGCGCCCGAACCCGGCGAGGAGCGCAGGATGCCCCACAGCCCCAAGGTCGCGACCTATGATCTGCAACCCGAGATGTCGGCGGCGGCGGTCACTGACTACCTGGTCGAGGCGATCGAGGCGCGCTACGATCTGATCGTGGTGAATTACGCGAACCCCGACATGGTCGGGCACACCGGCGATCTGAAGGCGGCGATCCGGGCCTGCGAAGCGGTCGACATGGGCCTGTCGCGCGCGCTGGACGCGCTGGAAAAGGTGGGCGGCGCAATGATCGTGACGGCCGATCACGGCAATTGCGAGATCATGGTCGACCCCGAAACCGGGCAGCCGCATACCTCCCACACGCTCAGCCCGGTGCCGGTGATCCTGGTGGGCGGTGCCGAGGGCGCGCGCCTGCGCGACGGACGGCTGGCGGATCTGGCGCCGACGGTATTGCAGCTGATGGGGCTGGAGCAGCCGCCCGAGATGACCGGCCGGTCGCTTATCGAATGAAACTGCTGGGTCATATCCTCGCGATCGGCTTGTTGATCGGGTCGGGTCCGGGCAGCGCCGCGCGCGCCGATGACGACCCGTCGCTTACTGCGCAGCGCGCCGCGCAGATGCTGGCGCGGGCGGGCACGGCACTGAGCCAGGCGGAGGGCGCGCGCGACAGGGTGCGCGCATTGACGCAGACCGTGCGCGCCTATGAGGAGGGGCTGCTGGCCCTGCGCGACGGGCTGCGCAAGGCCGCCATCCGCGAGCGCACGCTCAACCTTCAGCTGGAGGCGCGGCGCGAACGCATCGGGCGCCTGCTGGGCACCTTGCAGACCATCGAACGCGCGCCCGCGCCCTTGCTGATGCTGCATCCGACCGGGCCGGTCGGCACGGCGCGTTCGGCCATGATCGTGGCGCAGATCACGCCCGCGCTTCAGGCGGAGGCCGATACGCTGAAAGCCCAGCTCGATGAGATCGCGGTGCTGCGGGTCCTGCAGCAAAGCGCGGCCGAGACGCTGACGGCAGGGCTCGACGGCGCGCAGCAGGCCCGTGTCGCCCTGTCGCGCGCGATCGCGGACCGCACCGACCTGCCGCGCCGGTTCGAGGCCGACCCGGCGACGCTGTCACGGCTGATCACCAGCAGCGACACGCTGGACAGCTTTGCCAACGGCCTGTCGACACTCACCGATCAGACCGCCGAAAGCGCTGCGTTTTCCTCGGCGCGCGGGTCTTTGCCGCTGCCGGTCGAGGGCACGCTGCTGCGCGGTTTCGACGAAGCCGATGCCGCCGGGGTGCGGCGGCCCGGCATCGTGCTGGCCGCCCCGGCACGTGCGCTGGTGAGCACGCCCTGGCCCGCCACCATCCGATACCTCGGGCCGTTGCTCGACTACGGGAATGTGATCATCCTTGAACCTGGCGCGGGGTATCTGATGGTGCTTGCCGGGTTGGCGGAGGTTTATGGTGCCGTCGGAGAGATTCTGCCCGCCGGCACCCCCGTCGGGCTGATGGGAGGCGCGGCGCCCGATACCGGCGCATTTCTGAGCAGTGTCCGCGAAGGAGGTGGCGTTAGCCGACGGGAAACGCTTTATATCGAAATCAGACAGGCAAAAACACCGATGGACCCGGCTGAGTGGTTCGAGCTGACAAAGGAATAGGACGGGATGAGGAAATACGTGATGGCCGCCGTGGGCGGCACCCTGGCCGGAATCATCGTCACCACGCAGGTGGCGGGGCCACTGATCGCTCAGGAAGCGAAAAGCAGCACCAACGTCTATGAGCAGCTGGACCTGTTCGGTGACATCTTCGAGCGCATCCGCTCGCAATATGTCGAGCCGGTTGACGAGAAAAAGCTGATCGAAGCCGCGATCAACGGCATGTTGACCTCGCTCGATCCGCATTCCAGCTATCTGCCGCCGGCCGATTTCGGCGACATGCAGGTGCAGACCCGCGGCGAATTCGGCGGGCTGGGCATCGAGGTCACGCAGGAGGAGGGCTTCGTGAAGGTCGTCTCTCCGATCGACGGCACGCCTGCCGCCGAAGCAGGCGTCGAGGCCGGCGATTTCATCACCCATGTGGATGGCGAAAGCGTGCTGGGGCTGACCCTGGATGAGGCGGTGACGATGATGCGCGGGCCCGTGGGCTCGGAAATCGTGATCACGGTGGTGCGCAAGGACACGCCCGAGCCCTTCGATCTGACCATCGTGCGCGACACGATCAAGCTGACGGCGGTCAAGGCGCGGCTGGAAGGCAATACGGCCGTTCTGCGGGTGACCACCTTCAACGACCAGACCTACGACAACCTGCAATCCGGCCTGGCGGACGTGCTGGCCGAAGCGGGCGGCATCGATCAGATCAACGGCGTCGTGGTCGATCTGCGCAACAACCCCGGCGGTCTGCTGACGCAGGCGATCCGGGTCTCGGATGCCTTCCTCGAAAGCGGCGAGATCGTCTCGACCCGCGGGCGCAACGCGCAGGACAGCGACCGGGTGAACGCAACGCCCGGCGATCTGGCCGAGGGCAAGCCGATGGTGGTGCTGATCAACGGCGGTTCGGCCTCGGCGTCGGAAATCGTGGCCGGCGCCTTGCAGGATCACCGCCGGGCCATCGTCGTGGGCACCAAATCCTTCGGCAAGGGCTCGGTCCAGACGATCATGCCGTTGCGCGGCGACGCGGCGATGCGCCTGACCACGGCGCGCTACTACACGCCCTCGGGCCGGTCGATCCAGGCGCTTGGCGTCTCGCCCGATATCGTGGTGGAACAGCCGCGCCCCGACCCGCAGGACGAGGCCGACAAGGCCAAGGAGGACAGCAGCAGCACCCGTCCGCCCAGCCGGTCCGAGGCCGATCTGCGCGGATCGCTCACCAATGACAGCATGACCGAGGATGAGCGCCGCCAGCTGCAAAAAGAGCAGGAACAGGCGGCCGAAGCCGCACGTCGCCGCAAGGAGGATTACCAGATGGCCTATGCCATCGACATCCTCAAGGGGCTGACCGCCTTCGCACCGGACGACAAGCCGGTCGACAAGGTCACCGAGAAGGCGACCGACAAGCCGGCCAAGAACTAGGGCCTGACACCCTCGCGGGCCACCATCGGGCGGCCCGCTTCCATTGTGGGGGACGAACGCATGGCGTTGGAAAACTATGATCATCTGCCTTACCGCACATGCGTGGGCGTGGTGATGATCGATGGCTACGGACGCATCTTTGCCGGAGAGCGGATCGACACGCCGGCGGCATGGCAGATGCCGCAGGGCGGGGTCGATGCGGGCGAGGACCCGGCCGCCGCCGCCCTGCGCGAACTGCGCGAGGAAACCGGCGTCTCCGGCGATCTGGTGGAACCCATCGACGAGCTGGACGAATGGCTGACCTATGACCTGCCTGCCGAGCTGGTGCCGCACGTCTGGAACGGGCGGTTCCGGGGGCAGCGGCAGCGCTGGTTCATGCACCGCTTCAGCGGCACGGACGAGCAGATCAACATCGCGACGCAGCCGCCCGAGTTCCAGCAGTGGCGCTGGATGGAAAGCGCGGAGCTGATCGAGGCCATCGTGCCGTTCAAGCGCGATATCTATCGGCGTGTGCTGAAGGAGTTTTCCTGGGCGCTCGCCTGAGGCGCCTCAGCGTCCGGTCAGGGAAAAGACCACGCCGACAGTGGAGATGAGCACCCTCATGTCGCCGCGAAAGCTGAGCGTGCGGACGTAGTCACGATCCAGCTCCGCGCGTTCGGCAAAGCCGCCGGAATTGCGCGCTCCGACCTGCCAGGGCCCGGTGATGCCCGGCCGCACGCGGTAATAGGCCCGCCCCCCCGACAGGTCGTAGAGATCCTGTTGCTCGGGCAGAAAGGGGCGGGGGCCGACGAAGCTCATGTCGCCCAGCAGAACATTCCAGATCTGCGGAAGCTCGTCGAGGCTTGTCGCGCGCAGGAAACGCCCCACGACGGTGACGCGCGGATCGTCGTGCAGCTTCTGGTAAAGCTGCCATTCATGCGCCCGCGCGGGGTCCGATCGGCAGATCCGGGCCAGATCTTGCGCGGCGTCGGGGATCATGCTCCGCAATTTCCAGCATCTGAAGCTGCGCCCGTCCCTGCCGATCCGCGGCTGGTGAAAGAATCCGGTCCCGCCGTCGCACCGCACCATCAGCCAGAGCAAGGCAATGATCGGGGCAAGAAAGGGCAGCAGCGCCAGCGCGAATGTGACGTCGAACACCCGTTTCGCACGGTTGGCATAAAACCCGGCGCTCCAGTTCAGGGGGGGGCGGGCGGCAGCAACGAGGGAGATGTCGTGTTTCATGGCGGTCCTTCGGTCCGGCACGGACAAGGGGCGCAAGTCGCGATCGCTCACCGCAACTCGCCTTGGATTTATCTTGAATTGGAAACTTTAATTTTCGGTTGCCGTGGGCTCAGCGATTTACCCAGTCGCGCAACCAGGCATCCGGCAGGCGGCTGGTGTGATAGGCGACGCTGCGCAGCCGCAATGGGGCACGCGCCCCGCCGCCGAGGTGGTTTCCCCCCAGGTTCAGAAGGTTGGCCTGAATAGCCGCCCACTCCGGCCCTTCGCCCGTTGTCAATGTCTGCCCGGTGACAGCGATGCTGGCAGATGTGCCGCTGCCTGCGACGGCCAGCCTGAAGGCGCCCGAAATGTCATAGGTTCGGGCGATGATCGCGCCCCCCTGGCTTATCTGCACCGCCAGCCGCCCATCCGCGCCGCGCCGAAACGCGACGATTCGCGTCGCCGTGTCGCTGCCGAGGCCAAAGACATGCTCTGTCCCGCCGTTCCAATCGGCCTCGGCCACATCGAACAGAAAGCTGCTTTCGGCCGGGTTGAGAACCGGCGCCAGATCGATCGCGGCGCGATCCTCGGCGCGTTGCGCGGCGGCACCGCTGCGCGGAATGTGGCTCGACAGGGCCGGGCCCGGCTGAACGTCACCGGCCTGGATCCAGAACGCCGCCGCGCGGGTCGTGGTCCAGCTGCCGCGCAGCATGATCTGCAGGCTCGCCGCGTCCCCCGCGCCGTCGCGCCAAACGGCAATCCGCTGCATGCCCTCGTTCAGATCGAACCGCTGGCGGGCGTTGCCGGTGCTGTCGCTGACACGCAGCATGATGTCGCTGCCCGCGCTCACGGGGGCCACATGGACCGCGCCCACCCGCGCGTCGGCAACGCCGGTCGTCGCGCCCTGAAGGATTGCGTAATCCGCCGTGGTGGACCCCGCCCCGTGATCCAGCCGCACCAGATCGGGCAGCGTCCCGGCGATGACGCCATAGCTCAGAGGATAGGTCTGCACCTCATTGAACTGCTGATCGGAGGCAGCGATCGCGCTTTGGTGGAAATAGCCGTCGTGCATCACGTTGAGCTTGCCGTCGCGGATGAACAGACCTTCGCAGGCGGTGGCCTGTTCCATCCGGTAGCGTTTCAGCAGCGTGTCATCCGCCAGATCCAGCGCCGACAGGATACCGGGTTGCCCGTTGCCGCCGCCGGTCAGCCAAAGCCAGTCGCGATCCGCGTCGTGGTGAATATGGTCGATATTGATGTCGAAGACGATGCTGCGCAGCAATGTCCCATCCAGCGCATAAAGAAAAAGCGACCCGCCCACCGAAACCCAGAGCGCATCGCGCCTGCGGTCCATGGCCAGTCCATTCGCCCCGCTGAGCGCGAACAGCAACGTCTCATCCTCGCCGGTCTTCGTCATCTGATAGACACCGGGGCCCGCCGCGGCCCCCGTGGCGTAGAAGAGCCTGTCCCCCGCCGCTGCGACGCCCTGCGGTGCAAGGCTGATCGCGCGCTCGGTCATGCTGCCCTCCGAAATGCAGACAATGGAGGGGGCGGCCCCCGTGCCCTGTCCGGGCTGCGCATAGCCCAGGTTCCCGATCCACAGAGCGCCGTCGAAATCCGCCCCGGTGCAGGTGAACCCCTTGCCGGGCGCCGATCCGCCCGCGCCATCCGGCAATACGCTGCGGCTGAGCGCAGGCAACAGGTTGATCTCGGGCGCGACCCCGGTACCGCCGGAGAGCGCAAACCATTGCGACAGATCGGAAGAATGCTCCAGCAAGTTTGACCGCGCCCCCTCAAGCAGCAAGGCGCCGCGCCCGGAGGATCGCGCGATCCGGGCCTGCCCGGCCTCGACATTATGTATGAGCCCGCTTGAGCCCACGGCCGTCCCGCCGGAGCCACGCGAAAAACTGCCAAAGCGATCAAAAAACGTTTGCGTCGTAACGGCGCTGTCATTGCCGCGCCGGAACCGCCCGTTCTCGAAATCCGCGATCATTGCGGCCTGCACGGGTCTGCCTGCCCGCCCGAGTTCATTCGTCGAAAAACCTGTGCCAAACACCTGTCGATCCCCTCTGTGGTCAAAGCGCGACGAAATCGGGGATCTGAACTAACAGGCGCTTAACGCAGCGCCCGCCCGAAGCGACAGAACCATGCGATAGGCGTAGGCGAGCGACGCCAGATTCTGAACGGTCAAGCCCAGGGCCAACGCCGCGACATACCCCCAATCGCCCAGATAAGAGGGAAGGGTCGCCAGGGCGACAACCTCGACAACGAATGCCAGCAGGCAGGCTTTGACGAGGCAACCCGCGTGGCCCGTCATGGTCAACACCACGTTAGACGAGCCGGTCAGCACATTGAGCAGGGCAACCCCGGTCAGAACCCGCAGGTATCCCGCGCCGACCGGAAACTCCGGCCCGAACAGGGAGAGAACCTGCGGCGCGAATGCAAAAAGCAGCGCCGCAAAGGGCAAAGCACAAAGCGAAGTAACGTGCGCAAACCGCCAGTAGGCCTCGCGCAGCTCAGCCAGCTTCCGCTCGGCAAAAAGACGCGACGCGAGCGGGGCGAGGAAGAAATTGGCCAGTATAATGAAAATGCCCACGAGGTTAATGATGCGCTGAGACACGGAAAATGCCGCAAAGGCCTGGCCGCTCATCACCGCGAAGAAAAGGATCTGGGGCAAGGCGTTGTTGGCCGTGACAAGCAGGTTCACCAGCCAAAGCCGAACCACCTGCGAAACCTCGGCGCGCGGCAGGCATGGCCCGAACGGCCGCAAAGCGCATAGCCTCGGCAGAGACATATTGTACAGCAAGATTCCGGCACATAGCGCTAGAAAACCCGCCGTAAATACGACCGCATTGGCATAGTTCGTCGATTCCGCGTGCGGATCAAGGACGGCCGACACAAGAAAGATCGAAGTGATAAGCGCGAGAGAAGGCAGCATGTTCAAAACGAACATGGCGCGCATCGCATCGCCGTTTCCTTGCAGCATTGAGCCAATCAGACCGGTCGCAGGAAACAGCAGGCACAAGGACGCAATTACCGGCAACCATCGCGGCGCATCGACGATAAGTGGCGAAGCAAGCGTGATGACAACGGAAGACAGCATTCCCGCGACCAGGAAGGACCGGAATGTTCTTCGGGCGCTGTCGGTATGATCTCTCTTGCGTTTGGCCGCCTCGCGCAATGCATAGGGTCAGGACCCATTGATTTCGGGCGGACTGCGTGATTCACCGTTCAGAAATCGAGCGGTGAACATGTCTGATCTCTTCTGGCTGACAGATGCGCAGATGGCGCGTCTTGAGCCCTATTTCCCGAAGTCCCACGGC
>NZ_JBRBUA010000126.1:0-10918 GCF_052826345.1 Brevirhabdus sp.
GGCCGGGCTGCCCTACATCGTGGTGCTGACCCATCCCACCACCGGCGGCGTCACCGCATCCTATGCGATGCTGGGCGATGTGCAGATCGCCGAGCCCAACGCGCTGATCTGCTTCGCCGGGCCGCGCGTGATCGAGCAGACCATCCGCGAGAAGCTGCCCGAGGGATTCCAGCGCGCGGAATACCTGCTGGACCACGGGATGCTGGACCGGGTGACCCACCGCACCAAGCTGCGCGAAGAGCTGATCGCCATCACGCGGATGCTGCTGAACCTGCCGCCCGAGATCAAGGCGGACCTGCCCGCACCCGATCCGGCGGAACTCGCCGACACGACGCCCGCGGCCGATACCGCCGCCGCGCCCACGTCGCCCAGCGACGCCGCGGCCGGATCGGAAATCCCCCCGCGCGGTGCGGACACGGCCGGGGAGGCCGCCACCGAAACCGCCTCAAGCCCGGCGCAAGAGCCCGGCGCGCGCCCTGCCGGTGACGCCGACGGCGCCGCACGGGCCGCCGCACAGGCCGCCGCCCCGGCCTCCGGCGACAAGGACGCCAAGGCCAAGCCGAAGGACGCGCCGAAGTGAGCCAGCAGCCTTCCGACGCCATTCTGGCGCAGATGATGACGCTGCATCCGAAGATCATCGACCTGACGCTGGACCGGGTCTGGCGGCTGCTCGGTGCGCTCGATCATCCCGAACGCGCCCTGCCCCCGGTCATCCATATCGCGGGCACCAACGGCAAGGGGTCGACCCAGGCGATGATCCGCGCCGGGCTGGAGGCCGCAGGCAAGCGCGTGCACGCCTATACCTCGCCGCATCTGGCGCGTTTCGCCGAACGCATCCGCCTTGCCGGACAGATCATCGAAGAGCCCGAGCTTGCCCGCGTCCTCGACGAATGCAAGGCGGCCAATGGCGGTGCGCCGATCACCTATTTCGAGATCACGACCGTCGCGGCGCTGCTGGCTTTCGCCCGCACCCCGGCCGATCACACCTTGCTGGAGGTCGGGCTGGGCGGGCGGCTCGACGCGACCAATGTGGTGGAGCGCCCCGCGCTGACGGTGATCACGCCGGTCTCGGTGGACCATCAGCAATATCTGGGCGAAACACTGCCAGAGATCGCGGGCGAAAAAGCCGGGATCATCAAGCGCGCCGTGCCCTGCGTCGTCGGTCCGCAGCAAGACGCCGCGCTCGAGGTCATCGAGGCGCGCGCCGAAAAGCTCGGCGCGCCGCTGTTGGTGCACGGCCAGCACTGGCACGTGGGCGAAGAGCGCGGGCGCATGATCTACCAGGATGAAAACGGCCTGCTGGACCTGCCGCTTCCCAGCCTGATCGGCGCGCATCAGGTGCAGAATGCGGGCACCGCGCTGGCCGCGCTGCGCCATCTGGGCGCCGACGCCGCCGCCTGCGAGGCGGCGGTGCTGCGTGCCGAATGGCCCGCACGGTTGCAACGGTTGAAATCCGGCCCGCTGGTCGATCTGGCCGAGCGTGCGGAGCTGTGGCTGGATGGCGGCCACAACCCCGCGGCGGGCCAGGCGCTGGCCGAGGCGCTGGCGCGGTTGCCGGCCCGGCCCACGCATCTGATCTGCGGGATGCTCAACACCAAGGACATCGGCGGTTACCTGCGGCCGCTGGCCCGCAGCGCCGAAGGCCTGTGGTCCGTATCCATCCCCGGTGAAGCTGCAACGCTGAGTGCGGCGGAGACCGCCGCGGCCGCGCGTGCCGCGGGCTTCGCGCAGGTGGTCGAGGCCCGCGATCTCGCCACAGCGATAGACGGCATAACGGCGGCGCAGCCGCTGGCGCGCATCCTGATCTGCGGATCACTCTACCTGGCGGGCACTGTGCTGCGCGACAACGGCTGATTTGCAACACCGGCCCCGGCAACGGGACCGCGCCGGATTTTTGCCCCGACACGGCCACAATTGCGCCTTATGTTCGGCCGGATCATTGATTTTGCGCCGGGATATTTCAGATGCGCGACTTTTTCATTACCGCGGGCGCCGGCATTCATGACTGGGGCATATGGCTTCTCGACCGCCTCGGGTCGCTCTTTCTTACCGGCTACGGCGCCTACGCAGAGAGGGCGCAAGGGCTGGCCCGCACCTTGGCCGAGGTCATCGACCCGCTGAAACCCGCGATCGCCGCATCCCTGCGGATCGACGCGCTGGATTGCAGCGGCAACGGCTGCGTGACCGACATCGTCCTTATCCCGGTCATCGTGGTGCTGCTCAGCTGGGGCGCATTTCTGGCGCTTGTTTACGGTTTGCGGCGGCTGATGGGGGCGGCGGGGCGGCGGCCGCTGGTGTTGCAGGGCGTGGTGTTGGCGGTGCTTCTGACGATGGTTTCCGCGGCGTTCGAACTAGGCGACGACATCGCGCTGCTGCGCGACGCAGGGCTGGAACTGGCCGAAACGACACTCGCGCGGCTGTAAGCCATCGCGCGCGGCGCCGCGATCTGGCGCTATCCGCCCCAGTCGGCGCCCTGCATTTCGCGCAGCCGCGATGCCGTGCGCTCGAACTCGAAGGAGCCTTCGCCTTCGAGGTAGAGATGTTCGGGCTGCGCCTGCGCCGAGCAGATCAGCCGCACCCGCGCTTCGTAAAGCGCGTCGATCAGGGTGACGAAGCGTCTGGCCTCGTTGAAATTGGACCGTCCGAGGCAGGGGATGTCTTCCAGGATCAAGACGCGGACGGCGCCCGCCAGTGCCAGATAATCCGCCGGACCCAGGGGTTGCGCGCACAGATCCCAGAAGGTCGCGCGCCCGATTCCGTTACGGAACGCGGGAATGCGCAGCGCGTGCCCTTTGACCGTAACTGTCAGCGGCTTTGCGTCGCCGCCGGTCAGATCCTGCCAGATCGCCTCGATCGCGGCACGGGCCTCGGCGTTTACAGGGGTGAAGTAGCGCGGTTCTCCGGCGAGCCTGTCCTGACGGAAATCGCGCGGCCCCTCCAGCCGATAGACCTGCATATGCGTGCGCAGAAGATCGATGAAGGGCAGGAAAATCTGACGGTTCAGACCGTCCTTGTAAAGATCGCCCGGCTCCCGGTTCGAGGTCGCGACAACGACCACCCCGTCGCGGAAGAGCTTCTCGAACAGGCGCCCCACGATCATTGCATCGGTGATGTCGGTGATCTGGACCTCGTCGAAACACAGCAGACGCGCGCTTTGCGCCACCTGTTCGGCCACGGGTGCGATCGCGTCCTCCACCCCGGTCTTTCGCGCTTCGTGCAAGGCGGCGTGCACCTCCTGCATGAAGCCGTGAAAATGCACGCGCCGCTTGTGTTCCAGCGGCACCGAGGCAAAGAACATGTCCATCAACATGGATTTGCCGCGCCCCACGCCGCCCCACATGTAGAGGCCCTGCACCGGCTCCCTTTGCTTGCGGAACAACGACAGGCCGCGCCGCTCGCCCTGGGCCGCGATCCGGTCGGCCACGGCCTGCAACTGATCGACGGCCTTTGCCTGGCCCGGGTCCGCATCGAGGCGGCCGGCGGCGATCTGCGCGGAGTAGTGCTCTTTGATCCCGGTCATGCCGCAAGGCTTTAATCCCCCGCCCGCCACAAGGAAAGCGCCCCTGCCAGTTTTTCGATTGACCGCCCTGCGCGCGCCGATAGGTTGAGCCACCGTCAGGAAAGCCGCCACATGTCACCCGCCCCCGCGCGCACCGCGCTTTTCACCCCCGTCCTGATCGCCGGCTGCGTCATCATGCTGGTCAGCTTCGCCGTGCGCGCCTCCTTCGGGGTGTTTCAGATTCCCATCGCGCAGGAGTTCAACTGGCTCCGCAGCGACTTTTCCCTCGCCATCGCGATCCAGAACCTGGCCTGGGGCATCGGGCAGCCCCTCTTCGGCGCCTTTGCCGAGCGGTTCGGGGACCGCCGCGCCATCGTGCTGGGCGCGTTGTGCTATGCGGCGGGGCTGATCCTGTCGTCCTATGCCGTCACCCCGGGCGCGCATCAGCTGCTGGAAATTCTGGTGGGGTTCGGCATCGCGGGCACCGGGTTCGGCGTGATCCTTGCCGTTGTGGGACGCGCGGCCACGGATGAGAACCGGGCGATGGCGCTGGCGGTGGCGACCGCTGCCGGATCGGCGGGTCAGGTCATCGGCGCACCCGTCGCGGAATACCTGCTGGGCTGGATGAGCTGGCAGTGGGTCTTCGTCGTCTTTGCCGGGGCGGTTCTCGCTTCGCTGCTGATATTGCCGCTGATGCGCGCGCCCGCCCCCGCGACCCGCGCGGAGCTGGAGGAATCGCTGGGCCAGATCCTGCGCCGCGCCGCGCGCGATCCGTCCTACGGGCTGATCTTCGTCGGCTTTTTCTCCTGCGGCTATCAGCTGGCCTTCGTCACCGCGCATTTTCCCGCGCTGG
The DNA here is from genome assembly GCF_052826345.1 of Brevirhabdus sp. Classification (NCBI taxonomy): domain Bacteria; kingdom Pseudomonadati; phylum Pseudomonadota; class Alphaproteobacteria; order Rhodobacterales; family Paracoccaceae; genus Brevirhabdus; species Brevirhabdus sp. The sequence goes on from NZ_JBRBUA010000126.1 coordinate 4,353, forward strand.
TGACGCAGATGTCGGCGCCGATCCCTGCCGGAGGCTTCCTGGACTCCATCGGCATCGGCACCACCGCCGCGCTGGGGGCTGCGGCGATATCGCTGATCGGGGTGGCCAACATCCTCGGCACGCTGGCCGCGGGATGGGCGGGCAGGCGCTATTCGCGCAAATACCTGCTGGCAGGTATCTATTCCGCGCGCACCATGGTGGCGGCCCTATTCATCATGACGCCGATCACCCCGGGCACCGTGCTGCTGTTCTCGGTCGGGATGGGGGCGCTGTGGCTGGCGACGGTGCCGCTGACCTCGGGGCTGGTCGCGCATATTTTCGGGCTGCGCTACATGGGCACGCTTTATGGCATCGTCTTCTTCAGCCATCAGCTCGGCTCGTTCCTGGGGGTGTGGCTGGGCGGCTGGCTTTACGATGTCTACGGCAGCTATGTCACCGTCTGGTGGATCGGCGTGGGCGTCAGCGCCTTTTCGGCGATCGTGCATCTGCCGGTACGCGAAAACCGGACCCCGACAGCGGCAGCGGCATGATGGCGGCTTCTCAATCGCTGGCGCAGCGATCCCAGCAGGCGAGGATATAGCGGCTGGTCATGAGATCCAGATGCGCGCCGCCGCCGTTCTTGAACAGCGTGATCTCATCGTCGCCGCGGCGCGCGAAAATCCCCGAGGCGATATCATAGAAATCCGCCACGATATCGGATGGGTCGATCACGCCCTGATCCAGCGGGATCTGCATTTCCCCGATATGGCCGATGGTGGTGGCGCGACTGTCCACGAAGATCCGCGCCCGCCGCAGCGCCGCATCGTCGGCTTCGCGCATGTCGGGGCGGTAGGCGCCGATCAGATCCAGATGCTGCCCGGGGCGCAGCCACTCTCCCCGCAGGAAGGGGCGTGTCGTCATCGTGGCCGAGGTGACGATATCGGCACGGCGCACGGCCTCCTCCAGATCGGTCGCGACCTCGGTGTCGGGAAAATCGCGCGCCAGCGCCTCGGCCCGCGCGGCGGTCCGGTTCCAGATCACGAACCGCGCGCCAGGGAACCCCTGCCCGTAGGCCAGCCGCAGGTTGCGCGCCACCGCCCCCGCGCCGAGGATCAAGATGACGCGGCTGTCGGGGCGCGCCAGCAAGCGCGCGGCCAGCAGGCTGTCGCCCGCTGTCTTCCATTTGGTGACCAGCGCGAAATCGAGCAATGCCTCCGGCGTGCCGTCGTGATCGGAAAACAGGCTGACGCCGCCGCCGACGGCATTCAGCCCCCGGTCGGGGTTGCCCGGAAAGATGGTGGCGGTCTTGACCGCGATGCCCAGCCCGTCGATCCAGGCCGAACGCGACAGCATCGTGTCGGCGCCGCGATAGAGAAACGTATCGCCGATTTCCGCCCGCGGCAGATCATGCCCCGCCACCAGCGCGTCGCCCAACTCGCGCCAGTTCAGCAGGGCATCCGCATCGGGACCGATCAGCCGCATGGTCAAGGCGCGGCCTCCGCCTCCGACAGGAGGCCTTCGGCAACGAGCCGCGCCGCCCAGCCCGTGGGCCCGTCGAACAGATGCGTGTGCCATCCGCGCGCGGCGGCGGCGTCGATGTTGTCCTGCCGGTCGTCGGTGAAAAGCATTTGACCGGGGCGCAGGCCGCTGTCTTCCTCGACCATCTCGAAGATACGCGACACCGGCTTGATCAGCCCCATGTGCCCGGAAATGTAGCGCCGGTCGAATTCGCCCAGAAACGGGTAATGGGTTTCGGCATGGGCAAAGCTGTCGATGCCGAAATTGGTCAGCGCGAAGACCGGCACACCCTTGGACCGCAGCGCGCGCAGCAACTGGATGGAATGCGGGATGACGGGCTGGGCCAGCTCGATCCAGCGGTCGTACCAATGGCGGATCTCTTCGCGCCATTCGGGATGCGCCTCGGCGGTTTCATAGATCACGTCGCGGAAATTTTCGCCCCGGTCGACGCGGTTGTTCATTTCGTGCAGATCCACCGTCTTGAACATCTCCCGGCGGCGCTCCTCGCCGATCTCGCGGTCGTAGAACCGCTCCGGCTGCCATTCGATCAGCACGTTGCCGATGTCGAAAACCACTGCGTCGATCATTGCGTCGCTCCCTTGGTTGCCGCGATCCTCAGCGCCCGGTCCAGCGCGTCAAGAAAGCGCGCGCGGTCCTGCTGTGCGAAGGGGCGCCCCCCGCCCTGGCGAAACGGATCTGCCGCGCGCAGGTCCGACATCAGGTCTCTGGTCGCCAGCGCCTGACCGATGTTGGCCTCGGTCAGGCGCTCGCCATCATGTTTCAGCACCTGCGCCCCGGCTGCAACGCATTTCGCCGCCAACGGAATATCGCCGGTGACGACCACATCCCCCGCGGCCGCGCGTTCCGCGATTCACATGTCGGCCACATCCGGCCCGTCGGGCACGAACACCGTTTCCACCAGCGGATTGCGTGACGGGCGCAGCCCGCCGTTGCACACCAGCCGCACACCGACCCGGTGCCGGGTGGCGACCTTTTCGACCTCTGCCTTGACGGGGCAGGCATCGGCATCGACGTAGATCATAGCGAATAGAGCGCCTCGGCGTGAAAGTTCACGTGATCCTCCATGAAGGTGGAGACGAAGAAGTAACTGTGATCGTAGCCGCGCTGCATGCGGAACTGGCCGGGCTGCCTGCGCGTCATCATCGCTTCGGCCAGGCACTCGGGCTTCAGCAGGTTGAGAAACTGGTCCGTGGTGCCCTGGTCGATCAGCACCGGCCCGTCGAAGCCGCGGCTTTTCATCTGGATGGTGGCGTCGTGGCGGTGCCACTCCTTGTCGCCCAGATAAGCCAGCAACTGCTTGCCGCCCCATTCCGAATGCGACGGATGCGCGATCGGCGCGAAGGCGCTGACCGATGCGAAGCGACCGGGATGCGCCATCGCCAGCGTCAGCGCGCCGTGCCCACCCATCGAGTGGCCGGTGATCGCCTGACGCTCACGCTCCACCGGAAAATTCTCGAACACCAGATCCGGCAGCTCATCGGCCAGATAGCTCCACATCTTGAAATTGGCCGCCCAAGGGCTCTGCGTGGCATCGACGTAGAACGACGCCCCCTGCCCCAGATCGTAGGCCGCATCGTCGGCCACGTGATCGCCCCGCGGTGAGGTGTCGGGAAAGATCACTGCGATCCCCTGTTCGGCCGCCCAGGCCTGCGCACCCGCCTTGGTCATCGCGTTTTCATGCGTGCAGGTCAGCCCCGAGAGATACCAAAGCAGCGGCACCGGGCCTTGCCGGGCCTCCGCTGGCAGGAACAGCCCGAAGGTCATGTCGCAGCCGCAGCAATCCGAACGGTGTGAATAAACGCCCTGCGTGCCGTCGAAGCACCGGTTTTCTGACAGGGTCTGCATGGTAACCTTTCCTCCTTGGTCGCCCCGGACGGTCCGCGCCTTCAGACGGGCAACTTGTTGATCCAGGCGACCACCCCCGATACCGACAGGATGCTGAGCACCGTGGAAACCAGGATCGCCGCCGACACCCGCTGCGGCGCCACGCCGTAGTGCTGGGCGAGAATGTAGACGTTTCCAGCAACAGGTAGTGCTGCGGCCGCAATGGCAACCGCACCATTGCGCGGGTCGACCGGGAACACCAGCAGAACCGATGCGGCGATCGCCAAAGGGTGCAGCACGAGCTTGCAGAACGACAGCCAGCCCGCCACGCGCAGCCGCTCCGCCGATTTGCTGGCCAGGGAGGCGCCGATGGCGAACAGCGCGCCCGGCGTCGCCGCCGCGCCCAGCAACACCAGGAATTCGTCGAGCGGGGCGGGCATCGGCAGTTCCAGCGCGGACCAGCCGAACCCCAGCGACAGCGACACGATCATCGGGTTCGCCAGCAGACCAAGCCCGACCGTCCGAAAGATGCCCAGCGACATCCGCCCATCGCGCGATCCGGTGATCAGGATCACGATCAGGCTGCCGAACACCAGAAGATCGACGCTGAGCACCATGATGATCGGGCCGACCGCATCGGGCCCCAGCAGCAGCGCCAGCATGGGCACGCCCAGAAACCCCACGTTGCCGATCACGGCGCATTGTGCCTCCACCGCCGCCTCGGCCACGCTAATGCCCCGCCAGAAGGCCACCCCCTGCGCCAGCAGGTAGACCAGCGCCGTTCCCCAGGCGTAGGCCAGCATCAAAGGCCAGTCGAGAACCTCCGACAGCGAAAGACTCGCCGAAAAGCGGAAAAGCATGGCCGAAAGCGCGAAATAGAAGACGAATTTCGTCAGATAGGCCGTCGCCTCGGGGGTGAAAAACCCGCGCCGCGCCGCCCCGTAACCCAGGGCGATAACGGCGAAAAACGGCAGGGTCTTGAGCAGGATCGGCAACATAGGCAGCGGCTAGCCCAAGATCGGGCGCGCTGCAAGTTGCCATCTGCAAGGGCGTGCAGCATCCCCGGTCGTGGGCGCGGGGCACGCGCCGCGACTGTGGCCCGCGACAGCCGCGACGCCATGCTCAGTCCAGCCTGCGCACCAGATACTGATTGCCGCTTCCCTTGGTCATCTCGAACACTTTCAGATCCGCGACCAGATCCGACAGCTTTTTCCGGCCATAGGTGCGCGTGTCGAAATCGGGATTGGCGGCGGTGATGAACTGCCCCAGCTGGCCCAGCGAATACCAGTCGTCATCCTGGTCGATCGCATCCATCGCCTTGACGATCAGATCCCGCGCCTCCTGCAGGGGCTTGGCCTTCTGCGGCTCCTGCGCGGGCTTTCTGGTGCTGTCGGGGGCCTCGTTCTCTTCATCCCCGATCAGGTTCTCGACATAGATGAAGCGCTTGCAGGCCTTGCGAAACGCCTCCGGCGTCTTGCGCTGGCCGATACCGAAGACATCGAGCCCCTGCTCACGGATGCGGCTGGACAACCGGGTGAAATCGCTGTCGGAGGAGACGAGGACGAACCCGTCGAACCGACCGGAATGCATCAGATCCATCGCGTCGATCACCAGCGCGATATCCGAGGCGTTCTTGCCCACCGTATTGGCGGGCTGATGATGCGGCACGATGCCGAAATCGGCCTGCCGCGCCGACCACCCCTTCATCTGGGGGCTGGAAAAGTCGCCGTATATGCGCCGCACGCTGGCCTCGCCAAGCGATGCGATCTCCTCGAAGATCGCCTTTGCCCAGCGGGCCGACGTGTTGTCCGCATCGATCAACACGGCCAGCAGCGGCGTGGCCCCGGCCATCAAAAGACCACGACCGAACGGATGGAGTCACCTGCATGCATCAGATCGAACCCCTTGTTGATATCCTCCAGCCCCATCGTGTGGGTGATCATCGGATCGATCTCGATCTTGCCGTCCATGTACCAATCCACGATCTTGGGCACATCCGTGCGCCCGCGCGCGCCGCCGAAGGCCGTGCCCCGCCAGACCCGGCCGGTGACCAGCTGGAACGGTCGGGTCGCGATTTCGGCCCCCGCGGGCGCCACGCCGATGATGATCGACTCGCCCCAGCCCTTGTGCGCGGATTCCAGCGCCTGGCGCATCACGGTGACGTTGCCCGTGGCATCGAACGTGTAATCTCCGCCGCCGCCGGTCAGCTCCACCAGATGGGCGACGATATCGCCTTCCACCTTGTTGGGGTTGACGAAATGGGTCAACCCGAAGCGGCGCGCCATCGCCTCCTTGTCGTCATTGAGATCGACGCCGACGATCTGATCCGCCCCCGCCAGCCGCAGCCCCTGAATGACGTTCAGACCGATGCCGCCCAGCCCGAAGACAATCGCCGTCGAACCGATCTCGACCTTGGCGGTGTTGATCACCGCGCCGATCCCGGTGGTCACGCCGCAGCCGATGTAGCAGATTTTGTCGAACGGCGCGTCCTTGCGCACCTTTGCCAGCGCGATTTCGGGCAACACCGTGTGGTTGGCGAAGGTCGAGCAGCCCATATAATGCAGGATCGGCGTCCCATCGAGCATGGAAAACCGGGACGTGCCATCGGGCATGACGCCCTGGCCTTGCGTGTCGCGGATCTTCTGACACAGGTTGGTCTTCGGGTTGAGGCAATATTCGCACTCGCGGCATTCGGCCGTGTAAAGCGGAATGACGTGATCGCCGGGCTTCAGCGACGTCACGCCCGGTCCCACTTCCAGAACCACCCCGGCGCCCTCATGGCCAAGTATCGCGGGGAACAGCCCTTCGGGGTCGGCGCCGGAGCGGGTGAATTCATCCGTGTGGCAAATCCCGGTCGCCTTGATTTCCACCAGGACCTCGCCCGCTTTCGGCCCCTCCAGATTGACATCCATAACTTCCAGCGGCTTGCCTGCTTCCAGGGCGACGGCGGCACGTGTGCGCATCAGCGAACTCCTTATCTGCGTTGCGCCGAGAGTAAAAGCTGGGCAGCCGAAAGCAACCGCAATGCACCGCATAGCCGCGCCGACGACAAATTCCGCCGCCCCTTTCGCACCCGGCCACCGGGATAGCCATGGCGCCCACGCCCGCGTTCGCGCAGACCGATGACCGATGACCGATGACCGATGACCGATGACCGATGACCGATGACCGATGACCGATGACCGATGACCGATGACCGATGACCGATGACCGATGACCGATGA
>NZ_JBRBUA010000127.1:0-5285 GCF_052826345.1 Brevirhabdus sp.
GAGACCACGACGGGCGGCAACGCATTGAAATTCTACTCTTCGGTGCGTCTGGATATTCGGCGTATCGGTGCGATCAAGGACCGCGACGAGGTGGTCGGCAACCAAACCCGCGTCAAGGTCGTCAAGAACAAGGTCGCGCCGCCGTTCAAACAGGTCGAATTCGACATCATGTACGGCGAGGGCATTTCGAAGATGGGCGAGCTGCTCGATCTGGGCGTGAAGGCCGGTGTGGTGGAGAAATCCGGCAGCTGGTTTTCCTACGGCGACCAGCGGATCGGGCAGGGGCGTGAAAACGCCAAGACCTTCCTGAAGGAAAACGTCCAGATTGCGCTGGAGGTGGAGGACAAGATCCGCGCCGCGCACGGCCTTGAATTCGACATGCCGCCGGGCAGTGACCCGGACGCAGATTCCGCCGATCTGGTCGAGGATTGAGCGCAGCCGAAATGAAATCGGTCGGGGCGTCCGTGGTTGCCGCCCTGGCCTTTCCGGTCCTTCTAGCTGTGGACAGGCTTTCGGTGCAGGGATAAACGGATTGCCAAACCCGTGCTTCCCGAAAGACGCCCAGATATGCCAAGCCTCAATGAGATCCGTTCCACTTTTCTGAACTATTTTGCCGACCAGGGGCATCGTGTGGTGCCGAGTTCCCCGCTCGTGCCGCGCAACGATCCGACGCTGATGTTCACCAATTCGGGCATGGTTCAGTTCAAGAACCTGTTCACCGGGGTCGAGACGCGCGATTACAGCCGCGCGACTACGGCGCAGAAATGCGTGCGGGCGGGCGGCAAGCACAACGATCTGGACAATGTCGGCTATACGGCGCGCCACCATACGTTCTTCGAGATGCTGGGCAACTTCAGCTTCGGCGATTACTTCAAGGAAGACGCGATCCCCTTCGCGTGGACCCTGATCACGCGCGAACTCGGGATCCCGAAGGACAAGCTGGTCGTCACCGTCTATCACGACGACGAGGACGCGGCGCGGATCTGGAAGAAGGTGGCGGGCCTGTCGGATGATCGCATCATCCGTATCGCCACCGACGACAATTTCTGGATGATGGGGCCCACGGGGCCGTGCGGCCCGTCGTCCGAGATCTTTTTCGATCACGGCGATCACATCTGGGGCGGCCCTCCGGGCAGTGCCGAGGAAGATGGTGATCGGTTTGTCGAGATCTGGAACCTCGTCTTCATGCAGTTCGAGCAATATGAAGACGGTTCACGGGCGCCGCTGCCCAACCAGTCGATCGACACCGGCATGGGGATCGAGCGGGTCGCCGCGCTGTTGCAGGGGACCAACGACAATTATGCGACCGATCTGATGCGCGCGCTGATCGAGGCCTCGGCGCATGCCACGTCGAGCGATCCGGATGGCCCCGGCAAGACCCATCACCGCGTCATCGCCGATCACCTGCGCTCGACCTCTTTCCTGATCGCGGACGGGGTGATGCCCAGCAACGACGGGCGCGGCTATGTGCTGCGTCGGATCATGCGTCGCGCCATGCGCCATGCGCATCTGTTGGGCGCGCAGGATCCGCTGATGTACCGGCTGGTGCCCGAACTGGTGCGCCTGATGGGCACGGCCTACCCGGAACTGCGGCACGCGCAGCCGCTGATCGAGGAGACGCTGCGCGCAGAGGAGACGCGGTTCAAGCAGACGCTCGATCGCGGGCTGCGTCTGCTCGACGATGAACTGGCGCATCTGCCCGACACGGCGGAGCTGCCGGGGGCGGCGGCCTTCAAGCTTTACGACACCTACGGCTTTCCGCTGGATCTGACGCAGGATGCGATGCGCGAACGCGGCCGGGCCGTCGATATCGAAGGTTTCGATAATGCGATGGCCGAGCAAAAGGCCAAAGCGCGCGCGGCCTGGGTCGGATCGGGCGAAACCAAGGATGCCGCGATCTGGTTCGATCTGGCGGAGGAATTCGGCGCGACCGAATTTCTGGGCTATGACACCGAGATTGCCGAGGGCCAGATCCAGGCGCTGGTCCGAGACGGTGTGCGCCAACAGGCGGCAGAGCCGGGCGCGCAGGTACAGATCGTGCTGAACCAGACCCCCTTCTACGGCGAATCCGGCGGTCAGGTCGGAGACACCGGCACGCTGCGCACCGACACGGGCGCCGCCGAGATCACCGATACGATGCGTTCCGCCGGGCTTTTCGTCCATTTCGCCACCGTGACCGAGGGGCGGATCGAAAACGGGCAGGGCGCCGAGCTGGTGGTCGACAACGCCCGCCGCAGTGCCATTCGCGCCAACCATTCGGCGACGCATCTGTTGCATGAGGCGCTGCGCAATGCCCTGGGCGAACATGTGGCGCAGCGCGGCTCGTTGAACGCGCATGATCGGCTGCGGTTCGATTTCAGCCACAATAAGGCGCTTTCCGACGAAGAGCTGCGCCGCGTCGAGGCCGAGGTGAATGAATACGTGCGCCAGAACGCGCCGGTCGAGACGCGGATCATGACCCCCGAGGACGCGAGGGAGCTTGGCGCCCAGGCGTTGTTCGGGGAAAAATACGGCGATGAGGTGCGTGTCGTCTCGATGGGGCGGAACGAGCGGTCGGGCAAGGGGTCCAACCGCCAGACCTATTCGATCGAGCTTTGCGGCGGCACCCATGTGCGCAACACCGGCGATATCGGCTTGTTCGTGCTGCTGGGCGACAGCGCGTCGTCGTCGGGCGTGCGCCGGATCGAGGCGCTGACCGGGCAGGAGGCGCTGCGGTATCTGTCGCAGCAGAAGGAACGGGTCGAGACGCTTGCCGGAATGCTCAAGGCGCAACCCGAAGAGCTTACGGGCCGGGTCAAGGCGTTGCTCGATGACCGCCGCAGTCTGCAAAACGAGGTGGCGCAGCTGCGCCGCGAACTGGCGATGTCTTCGGGCGGCGCGCAAGGCGGCACCGACGCGCGGCAGGTGAACGGGGTCGCCTTCACCGCGCAGGTTCTGCAAGGCGTGACCGGCCGGGATCTGCCCGCGCTGGTCGATGAGCACAAGACGCGCTTGGGGTCCGGTGCGGTGCTGCTGATCGCGGACACGGGCGGCAAACCGGCGGTGGCCGCGGGGGTGACGGCCGATTTGACCGACCGTCTGTCGGCGGTCGATCTGGTCAAGGCCGCGGTCGGAGAATTGGGCGGCAAGGGCGGCGGCGGTCGCGCGGACCTGGCGCAGGGCGGCGGCAAGGACATCGCCCGGGCGCAAGAGGCAATCAAAGCGGCCGAAGCCGTGATCGGAGGTTAGGATGAGCGCCCTTTGGATAGCGCATGTGAACGTCACCGACGCTGAGGCCTACGGCAGATACGCCGCCATCGCGACGGAGGCCATCGCGGCCTTCGGCGGGGTATTCCTGGCGCGCAACAGCAAGTTCGTGCAGCTTGAGGGCAATGCGCGTAAACGCAACGTCGTGGTCCGCTTCCCCAGCCTGGATCAGGCGGTGGCCTGCTATAATTCCCCCCGCTATCAGGAAGCGCTGAGCCACGCCGAAGGCGCCGCGGAGCGTGATCTGATGGTGCTGGAAGAAGACTGAGCCGAAGGCGCCCCTGCGCGATCCGGCGGTCTACAGCGGCAGTTCGATGGTTTCCTTCAGCTCTTCCATCACGAAGCTGGCGGAGACATCCGCCATGTCGACCCGCGCGATCAGCGCGCGGTAGAGCCGGTCGTAATCGGCCACGTCGCGCACCCGCGCGCGGATGAGGTAATCCAGATCGCCGCTCATCCGGTAGGCGCTGAGGATCTCGGGCATCTGCCGGGTGGCGCTGGCGAAACGGTCCAGCCAGTCGGGGTCATGCCGGTTGGTGCGGATCATCAGGATCACCGTCAGCCCGAGGTCCAGACTGTCGGGGTCGAGCAGCGCCACGCGCCGCCGGATCACACCCGCGCTTTCCAGCAGTTTGACGCGCCGCCAACAGGCATTGCGCGATAAGCCGACGCGATCTCCCAGCAGGTCCAGCGCAATGGTGCTGTCTTTCTGAAGTTCGCGCAATATGCGTCGGTCGAATTCATCCAATCCCATAAACTCATAATTTAATGGGATACTGTCCCTGTAAAGTGCGAATTTGCCCAAATTTTCGGGATCATGCCCGGCAGGTTCGGCCTAGGGTGGGGGCAATTCGACAAAACCAAGGGAAGCCCCATGTTTGACCGCCTTTTCCTCGACCATCCGCGCCAGGTGGGTGAATCCTACCTCGAACACGCCGCTTTCGCCGGGCGTTTCGCGCTTACCCTCGCGGCGGCGGCGGGCGCGGCCGCGGTGCACGCCGTGATCCCGTGCCTGTTCGAGAAAACGGCAAGCCGCATGGTCGCCGGGCTTTACCAGCGCACGCACAACCGCGGCGGTTAATGGGTCGCGCTGTCGGAAAACAGGTGGATGACCAGAATGCCGGTGAGGATCAGCGCCATGCCCAGCACGGCCGGAAGGTCCAGACGCTGGTTGAAGACGAAGAACCCGATCGCCGCGATGAACACGATCCCCAGCCCCGACCAGATCGCATAGACGATGCCCACCGGCATGACCCGCAGGGCAAAGGCCAGCAGGTAAAAGGAAATCCCGTAGCATAGCGCGACCAGCACCGACGGCACCAGCCGCGTGAACTGCTGGCTCGCCTGAAGCGCGGTGGTGCCCGCGGTTTCCATCAGGATGGCTAGGATCAGAAAGATATAGGTCTTGGTCACGGGCGGGCTCCACTTCGGGGCGGAGCATTTCGCGTCCGGGCCGCGCTGTCCAGCGGTGCGGGCAGAAAAAGCGCCCCTGCGCGCGGGCGCGGCTTTGCGCTCCGGGCTGTATGAAAAAAGGCCGACGCGGGCTGCGCGTCGGCCTTTCCGCGAAAGCGGTGTCGATGGCTCAGACGAGCGCCTTGTTCAGGTTCTCGTCGATCTTTTCGAGGAAGCCCTCGGTGGTCAGCCATTTCTGATCAGGGCCGACCAGCAGCGCCAGATCCTTGGTCATGAAGCCCGATTCCACCGTCTCGACGACGACGCGCTCCAGCGTTTCAGCGAAGGTCTTGAGCTGGGCATTGCCGTCGAGCTTGGCGCGGTGCTTCAGCCCGCCGGTCCAGGCATAGATCGAGGCGATCGAGTTGGTGGAGGTCGCCTCGCCCTTCTGGTGCTGGCGATAGTGGCGCGTGACGGTGCCGTGGGCGGCCTCGGCCTCCATCACCTGTCCGTCCGGCGTCAGCAGCTGGGAGGTCATCAGCCCGAGCGAGCCGAAGCCCTGCGCGACGGTGTCGGACTGCACATCGCCGTCGTAGTTCTTGCAGGCCCAGACATAGCCGCCCGACCATTTCATCGCGGCCGCGACC
>NZ_JBRBUA010000128.1:0-55172 GCF_052826345.1 Brevirhabdus sp.
ACGGCGGATCCTCGCATCTGCCGATCAAGGTCAACCCGGCCGGCGTGATCCCGGCGATCTTCGCCTCTTCGCTGCTGCTGCTGCCCACGACGATCGCGACATTCTCGGGCAATTCCACCAACCCGGTGATGTCGACGCTGCTGGCCTATTTCGGGCCCGGCCAGCCGCTTTACCTGCTGTTCTTCACCGGCATGGTCGTGTTCTTCACCTACTTCTACACCGCCAATGTCGCCTTCAAGACCGATGACGTGGCCGAGAACCTGAAGAACCAGAACGGGTTCATTCCGGGCATCCGCCCCGGCAAGCGCACCGAGGAATATCTGGACTACGTGGTCGCGCGCATCCTGGTGCTGGGCTCCGCCTATCTGGCGCTGGTGACGCTGCTGCCGGAGATCCTGCGCAGCCAGCTGGCGATCCAGTTCTACTTCGGCGGCACCTCGGTGCTGATCGTCGTGTCGGTTACGATGGACACCATCCAGCAAGTGCAAAGCCATCTGTTGGCGCATCAATACGAAGGACTGATCGAAAAGTCGCAACTTCGCGGTAAGCGGCGTGGTAAAAAAGGGACAGCCAGACGATGAACATCATTCTTCTCGGCCCGCCGGGCGCCGGTAAAGGCACACAGGCGAAAATTCTGGTCGAAGAGAGGGGCATGATCCAGCTGTCTACCGGCGACATGCTGCGCGAAGCCAAGGAAAGCGATACCGAGATGGGGCGCCGCGTCGCCGAGGTCATGGCGCGTGGCGAGCTGGTGACCGATGAGATCGTGATCGGTCTGATCGAGGAAAAGCTGACCGGCGACAACGGCGGCGGGCTGATTTTCGACGGGTTCCCGCGGACGCTGGCGCAGGCCGATGCCCTGGGCGAGCTGCTGGAGAAGAAGGGCGCCGCGCTGGATGCGGTGATCGAGATGCGCGTGGACGACGAGGCGCTGGTCGCGCGTGTGTCGGGCCGGTTCACCTGTGGCAACTGCGGCGCGGTCTATCACGATGAAACCCGTCCCACCAAGGTGGCGGGCGTCTGCGACGTCTGCGGGTCGCACGATCTGAAACGGCGCGCCGACGACAACGCCGAGAGCCTCAAGCAGCGGCTGATGGAATATTACAAGAAGACCTCTCCGCTGCTGGGCTATTATTATTGCAAGGGCAACCTGACCGGGGTGGACGGGCTCAGCGACATTCCCGTCGTGGCAGCGCAGGTCAAGGAAGTTCTTGACAACCTGTGAATCCGGTCTTGACCCGGTGGTCAAAACGACCTAGTTCACGCCATCCCGTTAGGGGAATCGGTGGAATTCCGCCGTCCCGCCTTCGGTGGATAATCAGTTATGACGTGGCCCGCTGGCAGCTGCCTCGGGCCGTCGTTGTGAGAAAAGGTTCTGGAGCTACGGAACCGCAACGAAAGGAAAGTGACACGTGGCACGTATTGCTGGCGTAAACATCCCCACGGGAAAGCGCGTTCCCATCGCCCTGACCTACATCACCGGAATCGGCCCCTCCTCGGCCCGCTCGATCTGCGAAGCTGTCGGCATCGACGGCACGCGCCGGGTCAACGAGCTGTCGGATGCCGAAGTGCTGCAAATCCGCGAGCATATCGACGCGAACTTCACCGTCGAGGGCGATCTGCGTCGCGAAGTGCAGATGAACATCAAGCGTCTGATGGACCTGGGCGCCTACCGTGGCCTGCGCCATCGCCGCAACCTGCCTGTCCGCGGCCAGCGGACCCACACCAACGCTCGTACCCGCAAAGGCCCCGCGAAGGCCATTGCCGGCAAGAAGAAGTAAGGGAGGGTCTGATCAATGGCACGCGATAAGACACGCACGAAGAAAAAAGAACGCAAGAACATCGCCACCGGCGTGGCGCATGTGAACAGCTCGTTCAACAACACCAAGATCCTGATCTCCGATGTGCAGGGCAATGCGATCGCATGGTCCTCTGCCGGCACGATGGGCTTCAAGGGCAGCCGAAAATCCACACCCTACGCGGCCCAGATGGCGGCAGAGGATGCGGGCAAGAAGGCGCAGGACCACGGCGTCAAGACGCTGGAAGTCGAAGTGCAGGGCCCCGGTTCGGGCCGCGAATCCGCGCTGCGCGCCCTGGCTGCCGTCGGCTTCAACATCACGGCGATCCGTGACGTCACGCCGATCGCCCACAACGGCGTTCGCCCGCCGAAGCGTCGCCGCGTCTGATCTATCCAAATTCGGGCTGCGTGGTTTCGCGCGGCCCGATTCCGTCTTTTTGAACCTCGGGCGTTCTCGGACCCGGATCCTTACCGAGAACACGAATGGAGGCGACACATGATCCATAAAAATTGGCAAGAGCTGATCAAGCCGACCCAGCTTGACGTCAAACCCGGCAACGACCCCACGCGTCAGGCGACCGTGATCGCCGAACCGCTGGAGCGCGGCTTTGGCCTGACGATGGGCAACGCGCTGCGCCGCGTGCTGATGAGCTCGCTTCAGGGTGCCGCCATCACCAGTGTGCAGATCGACAACGTGCTGCATGAGTTCAGCTCCATCGCCGGGGTCCGCGAGGATGTGACCGACGTTGTGCTGAACCTCAAGGGCGTGGCGATCCGCATGGAAGTCGAGGGGCCCAAGCGGCTGTCGATTTCCGCCAAGGGTCCGGGCATCGTGACGGCGGGCGACATTTCCGAAAGTTCGGGGATCGAGGTTCTGAACAAGGACCACGTGATCTGTCACCTCGACGAGGGCGCCGATCTGTTCATGGAACTGACGGTCAACACCGGCAAGGGCTATGTCTCGGCCGACAAGAACCGCCCCGAGGATGCGCCCATCGGCCTGATCCCGATCGACGCGATCTATTCGCCGGTCAAGAAGGTCAGCTATGACGTGCAGCCCACCCGCGAGGGGCAGGTGCTGGACTATGACAAGCTGACGCTGAAACTCGACACCGACGGCTCGCTCAGCCCCGACGACGCGGTGGCCTTCGCCGCGCGCATCCTGCAGGATCAGCTGTCGATCTTCGTCAACTTCGACGAGCCCGAGGCCGCCCGCACGCAGGACGACGACGACGATCTGGAGTTCAACCCGCTGCTGCTGAAGAAGGTCGACGAGCTGGAGCTTTCGGTCCGGTCCGCGAACTGCCTGAAGAACGACAACATCGTCTATATCGGCGATCTGATCCAGAAGACCGAAGCCGAGATGCTGCGCACCCCGAACTTTGGCCGCAAGTCCCTGAACGAGATCAAAGAAGTGCTCTCGGGCATGGGTCTGCATCTGGGCATGGACATCGTCGACTGGCCGCCCGACAACATCGAGGAACTGGCCAAGAAATTCGAGGATCATCTCTGATCCCGAGGCGGTCCCGGCCCAGCGGCCGGGGACGCGCCCCGCATCCGGGCAATTCCGCCCCAAGGAGAGCGGCCCACAACGCATGGGACCGCCGGACAAAGCAAAACCAGGAGTTTAGACAATGCGTCACGCAAGAGGTTACCGCCGCCTGAACCGGACCCACGAACATCGCAAGGCGCTGTTCGCGAACATGGCCGGTTCGCTGATCGAACATGAGCAGATCAAGACCACGCTGCCCAAGGCGAAGGAATTGCGCCGGATCATCGAAAAGATGATCACGCTGGCAAAACGCGGCGATCTGCATGCCCGCCGTCAGGCCAATGCCCAGCTGAAGCAGGACATGCATGTCGCCAAGCTGTTCGACGTGCTGGGGCCGCGCTACAAGGAGCGTCAGGGCGGTTACGTCCGCGTGCTGAAGGCCGGGTTCCGCTATGGCGACATGGCGCCGATGGCGATCATCGAATTCGTCGACCGCGATGTCGATGCCAAGGGCGCCGCTGACCGCGCCCGCGTCGAGGCCGAGGAAGCCGCCGAGGCGTGATCCGAGGCCCCCGCCGGGACCAGGCGGGGCCGCGACAGAATTTCCAGAAACCCCGGTGCCGCGCGCCGGGGTTTCTCGTATTCCGGGGGGTGGCGCGGCGACGGATTGCGCTTTTCCCGCCCCCCTCGCACGGGTAGCTTTCGCTTATGGCTGATCTTTTCGATACCGGCGCCGCGGCGCCCGCCCGGGCCTCCGGCAGCGCGCCACGCCCGCTGGCCGACCGGCTGCGCCCGCGGGCGCTGGCCGAGGTCATCGGCCAGCCGCAGGTGCTGGGCCCCGAGGCGCCGCTGGGCGTGATGCTGGCTTCGGGCAGCCTGTCGTCGCTGATCTTCTGGGGGCCGCCCGGCGTGGGCAAGACCACCATCGCGCGGCTGCTGGCGGATGAAACCGATCTGGCCTTCGTGCAGATCAGCGCAATCTTTTCCGGCGTCGCCGAGCTGAAGAAGGTGTTCGAGGCCGCGCGGATGCGGCGCGGCAACGGGCAGGGGACGCTGCTGTTCGTCGATGAGATCCACCGTTTCAACAAGGCGCAGCAGGACAGCTTCCTGCCGCATATGGAGGACGGCACGATCCTGCTGGTCGGTGCGACGACGGAGAACCCCTCGTTCGAGCTGAACGCCGCGCTGCTGAGCCGCGCGCAGGTGCTGGTGCTGGAGCGGCTGTCGCTGGCGGATCTGGAGCGGCTGGCCCAGCGGGCGGAACGCGAAATCGCCCGGCCCCTGCCGCTCGACGGGTCTGCCCGCGACGCGCTGCTGGAAATGGCCAATGGCGACGGGCGCAGCCTTTTGAACCTGATCGAACAGGTTGCCGCATGGAAAACCGACGCCAAGCTTGATCGCGACGCCCTGTCCAGGCGACTGACGCGCCGCGCCGCGAAATACGACAAATCCGGCGATGAGCATTACAACCTGATCTCGGCGCTGCATAAATCGGTGCGCGGGTCCGACCCGGACGCCGCGCTTTACTGGTTCGCGCGGATGCTGACGGGCGGCGAGGATCCGCGCTATCTGGCGCGGCGCATCCTGCGCATGGCGGTGGAGGACATCGGGCTGGCCGACCCGCAGGCGCAGACCGTCTGTCTGCACGCCTGGGAGACCTACGAAAGGCTCGGCAGCCCCGAGGGAGAGCTGGCGCTGGGGCAGGCGGTCAGCTATCTGGCGCTGGCGCCCAAGTCGAACGCGGGCTACGCCGCCTTCAAGAACGCGATGCGCGCGGCGAAAAAGACCGGGTCGGAACCGCCGCCCAAGCATATCCTGAACGCGCCTACCGGGTTGATGAAGGAACAGGGCTACGGCGAAGGCTATGCCTATGACCACGATGCCGAAGACGGATTTTCCGGGCAGAACTATTTCCCCGAGGGGATGAAGCGCGGCGTCTATTACCTGCCGGTGGAGCGCGGCTTCGAGCGGGAGCTGAAGCGCAGGCTGGACTATTTCGCCAAGCTCCGCGCCAAGCGGCAGGACGGTTGACAATGTGCGATGCGGGCATGAGGTAGGCGCGATGATCTGGACCCTTCTACAAGTAGGCATCGGCGGCGCGCTGGGGGCGATGGCCCGCTATCTGACCGGCGTGGCCACGATCCGCGGCTTTGGCCCCGGCTTTCCTTGGGGAACGCTGACGGTGAACATTCTGGGCTCCTTCCTGATGGGTGCGCTGGTCGTGGCGCTGGCGATCAAGGGCGGCACGCGGTTCAGCCCCTTGCTGATGACCGGGCTGCTGGGCGGGTTCACCACGTTTTCGGCCTTTTCGCTGGATGCGATCACGATGTGGGAACGCGGGCAGGCGGCGCTGGCGGGGATTTACGTGCTGGCGTCGGTGACATTGTCGCTGATCGCGATCGGCGCTGGATTGATGATGGCAAGGAGCGTGCTGACATGAGCGCCGTGCAAATGCTGACCGTCGGTACGGATGAGGCCGAACAAAGGCTGGACCGCTGGTTCCGCCGCAATTTTCCGCACGTCAGCCAGGGCAAGATCGAAAAGCTGTGCCGCAAGGGCGAGATCCGTGTCGATGGCGGGCGGGTCAAGGCGGCGTCGCGCATCGCGCCGGGCCAGGTGGTGCGCGTGCCCCCCTTGCCCGATGAGGCCGACACCCGCGAACGCTCCGCCGCGTCTCGCGTCACCGATGCCGACGCCGAGATGATCCGCGCCTGCGTGATCTATCGCGACGACCACATCATCGCGCTGAACAAGCCGCCGGGCCTGCCGGTGCAGGGCGGCAGCAAGCAGACCCGCCATGTCGATCAGATGTCGGACGCGCTGCGCTTTGGCTATGACGAGAAACCGCGGCTGGTGCACCGGCTGGACAAGGACACCTCCGGCGTTTTGCTTCTTGCGCGCACGCAGCGGGTGGCGGGGGCGCTGACGGCGGCGTTTCGCGCGCGCGAGACGCGCAAGATCTACTGGGCCGTCGTCGCGGGGGTGCCGCATCCGCGCATGGGTACGGTGCGCTTCGGGCTGGTCAAGGCGCCGGGGCATGGCGCCAGGGGCGAAGGCGAAAAGATGCTGTGCATCCATCCCGGCGCGGTCGACGCCACCCCCGACGCCAAACGCGCCACCACCGATTACGCAGTGATGACCACGCTTGCCAAACGCGCGGCCTGGGTGGCGCTGGTGCCCGTCACCGGGCGCACCCACCAGCTGCGCGCGCATATGGCAGAGCTGGGCCACCCGATCGTCGGCGACGGCAAATACGGCGGATCGGGGCAGGAAAACCAGGGCGACGGCTGGGGGGCGCAGCTGGGCGGCGAGGTCAGCCGGAAGCTGCACCTTCATGCGCGGTCCCTGACGCTGCGCCACCCGGAAACGGGCGCGCAGCTGCATCTGACGGCGCCCCTGCCCGAACATATGGCCCGCACCTGGGAAATGGTCGGCTGGGACGCGCGGGATGTGCCCGTCGACCCCTTCGACGAGGAGGAGGCATGACGGCGCGGGACGACACGCCTTGCCTTATCCTCTTCGATGTGGACGGCACGCTGGTGGACAGCCAGCTGCATATCATCGGCGCGATGCGCGCGGCGTTTGCGGCTGCGGGCCTGCCCGCTCCGCAGGATGAGGCGATCCGCTCGATCATCGGCCTGTCGTTGTCGGAGGCGATGCTGGTGCTGGCCCCGGAGGCCGACAGCGAAGCCCTGGTGGAGAACTACCGCAATTCCTTTGCCCGAACCCGGATGTCCGATCCGGCATCGGCCCTGACGCCGCTCTACCCCGGTGCGCTGGCTGCTCTGGACCATTGCCGGGGCGTGGATCACTACGTGCTGGGCATCGCCACCGGCAAATCTCGGCGCGGATTGACGCATCTGATGGAAAGCCATGCCCTGGCGGATTATTTCGTGACCACGCAGGTGGCCGACGATCACCCCAGCAAGCCGCATCCCTCGATGGTGTTGCGTGCGGCCGCGGAAACCGGAATCGACATGGGGCGCGTGCTGATGATCGGCGACACCAGCTATGACATGGCGATGGGCCGGTCGGCCGGCGCGCGCACGCTGGGCGTCGCCTGGGGCTATCACGGCGTCGATGCGCTGCACGCGGCCGGGGCGGAGGCCGTGATCGACCGCTACGAGGATCTGCCCGACGCAATCGCAAGTATCTGGGCATCGACATGAGCGAATGGACACCGAAACGCTTCTGGAAGGCGGCCGATATCGTGGCCGAGGGCGATCGCTGGCACGTCACCCTTGACGGCCGCCGGGTCAAGACGCCGCTGAAGCAGACGCTGCACCTGCCCACGCGGGCGATGGCCGATGCCGTGGCCGAGGAATGGCAGGCGCAGCAGGATGTGGTGCGCCCGGATACGATGCCCGTCACCCGTTCGGCCAATGCCGCGCTCGACAAGGTCGTTCCGCAGCGCGCGGAGGTCGCCGCGATGCTCGCGGAATATGGTGCCACCGATCTGCTGTGCTACCGCGCGGACACCCCGGAGGAGCTCGCGCAACGCCAGAGCGCGGCCTGGGACCCGCTGTTGCAGTGGGCGGAGGCGACATTCGGCGCGCGGTTGCGGCCGACCGTGGGCATCGTGCCGGTCGCGCAGCCCGATGCCGCGGTTGCGCGCCTGTCGGCCCAAGTCGAGGCGCTGAGGCCCTATTCCCTCACGGCGATGCACGATCTTGTGTCCCTTTCGGGGTCGCTGGTTCTGGGGCTGGCCGCGATGCACGATCTGCGCCCGGTCGAGGAGATCTGGCAAATCTCGCGAATCGATGAGGATTGGCAGATCGAGCAATGGGGTCATGACGCGGAGGCCGCGGCCCTCAGCGCGGAAAAGTTTCAGGCATTTCAACACGCCTACAGGTTTTTGAAACTTTCGCAAACGCATTGAGCCACCGATCCGCGGGTGCTCGGGACGGAGAGCGCGGAAGCGAGACATATAGATTTTCGGCAAGGCACGGGCATGGCTGGAAAATTTAATCAAATGTTCAATTACGCAGCGCAACCTGGGCTTTGGTCTCTTGACCTGCGCTATCATTTTTGACCTAACTTGGTGCCATTGAGGGGATACAACCTTCAAGGTAACGCCCTCCGGCCCTTGAAAAGGTCGAAAAATCTGTCCCGAGCGGCAGAAACATCAGGAAGAGGTAAATATGAAATCTACGGTTATTCTTGGCGCAGCAACGATTGCCACCTTCGTGGCAGGTTCGGTGGCGGCGGCGACGCTTGACGATGTCAAATCGCGCGGCAAGCTCAACTGCGGCGTGACGACCGGACTGGTTGGCTTTGCGGCACCCGATGCGAACGGCAACTGGGAAGGCTTTGACGTCGGCGTCTGTCGCGCGGTCGCCGCGGCGGTGCTTGGCGACCCGCAGGCCGTCGAATTCACGCCCACCACCGGCAAGACCCGCTTCACCGCGCTGGCCTCGGGCGAGATCGACACGCTGGCCCGCAACACCACCTGGACCTTTTCACGCGACGTCGACCTGAAATTCACCTTCATCGGGGTGAACTACTACGACGGTCAGGGCTTCATGGTGCCCAAGGAGCTGGGCGTGACCTCCGCCAAGGATCTCGACGGCGCCACCGTCTGCATCCAGACCGGCACCACGACCGAGCTGAACCTGGCCGATTTCTTCCGCTCCAACAACATCAACTATGAGCCCGTGCCGATCGAAACCAACGCCGAGGCGCAACAGCAGTACCTGGCCGGTGCCTGCGACGTCTACACCACCGACGCCTCGGGTCTGGCCGCGACACGCGCGACGTTCGAGGACCCTTCGGTGCATGTGATCCTGCCCGAGATCATCTCGAAGGAGCCGCTGGGGCCGCTGGTCCGTCACGGCGACGACCAATGGGCCGACATCAACCGCTGGGTGCTGAACGCGCTGATCGCGGCGGAAGAGCTGGGCGTGAGCTCCGCCAACATCGAAGAGCTGTCCAAGGGCACCAACAACCCGGAGATCAACCGTCTTCTGGGCACCGAGGGTAACCTGGGCGAGATGCTGGGCCTGAGTGCCGACTGGGCCAAGAACGCCATCATGGCGGGCGGCAACTACGGCGAGCTGTTCGAAAAGAACATCGGCGAATCCACCCCCATCGGCCTGGCACGCGGGCTGAACGCGCAGTGGACCAACGGCGGGCTGATCTATTCGCCCCCCTTCCGCTAAGTTCCGACCAAGCGAAGGGCGCCGAATTCGGCGCCCTTCTGCCATACACCAATAATAAAAGCAGCAATGACCCAGGACGGACCGGCCCAACCGGATCGCGGGTATTTTGCGATAGGGAAAACGGGGCTGTACGCGATGACTGTACTTACCGACCCGCCGAAGGAGTCGTTCCGGCTCTCCATGCTGATCTACGATACCCGCTATCGCTCGCTGACCATCCAGGCCGTGGCGATCATCGGGTTCCTGGCCTTGCTGGCCTGGCTGGTCAGCAACACGGCGCAGAACCTGGCGGCCCTCGGCAAGCCGATCGATTTCGGCTTTCTGACCGAACCCGCCGGTTATGACATCAACCAGCGCCTGATCGATTACACCTCTCAGTCTTCGCATCTGCGGGCGGCCTTCGTCGGGCTGCTGAACACATTGCTGGTGGCCGCCCTGGGCTGCGCGCTGGCGACGATCCTGGGGGTTATCATCGGCGTGCTGCGGCTGTCGAAGAACTGGATCATCTCGCGCCTGATGACGGTCTACATCGAAGGATTCCGCAACGTGCCGGTCCTGCTGTGGATCGTGTTCTTCATGGCGATCCTGATCGAGACGCTGCCCGCGCCGCGCGACTTCAGGGGCGACACGCCCGATGCGTCGATGTTCCTTTTCGACTCGGTCGCCATCACCAACCGCGGCGTTTACGTGCCCGAGCCGCTGTTTTCCCGCGGGCTGGGCGATTTTTCGGTTTTTGGCGCCTTTAACATCAGTATCGAACTTATCGCGCTGCTGATCGTGCTGGGGCTGGGGATCTGGGCCGCCGCGCGGGTCAAGACCCGCGCCGACCGCATCCAGGCCGCGACGGGCACGAGGCCCACCACCTGGTATCTGCGTGCCGCGCTGATCGTGCTGCCGCCGGTGCTGCTTTTGTGGGCTCTGGGATTCTATCTGGGCTATCCGGCGCTGAAGGGCTTCAACTTTCAGGGCGGCACCTACATGCGCAATTCGTTGATCGCGCTATGGCTGGCGCTGTCGCTATATACCGCGGCATTCATCGCCGAAGCGGTGCGCGCGGGCATCCTGTCGGTCAGCCGCGGCCAGACCGAGGCCGCCTATGCGCTGGGGCTTTCCCCCAACCGCACGATGAACATGGTGATCCTGCCGCAGGCGCTGCGGGTGATCATCCCGCCGCTGATCTCGCAGTATCTGAACCTGACCAAGAACTCCTCGCTCGCGATCGCGGTGGGGTACATGGACATCACCGGCACGCTGGGCGGCATCACGCTGAACCAGACCGGACGGGAGCTCGAGTCGATCCTGCTTCTGATGCTGGTCTACCTTGCCATTTCGCTGAGTATTTCGACGGTGATGAACTGGTACAACAATCGTGTGAAGTTGGTGGAGCGGTAGGATGAGCGATACACATCAGGAAACCGTCCTCTACGTACGGGACACGATGCTGCCCGAACAGGAGCCGCCCGTCACGACAAGCGGCCCGCTGGGCTGGATGCGCAGCAACCTTTTCTCGGGGTGGTTCAACACCCTCATGACGATCGCCGGGGTGATCGTGGTCTATCTGGTGCTGGCGGCCGTGCTGCCCTGGATGCTGCAATCGAGCTGGACCGCCAATTCCCTCAGCGAATGCCGCGACCAGATCGCCGCCGCCTACGGCCAAGGCACCACCGGCGCCTGCTGGGCGGTGATCCGGGAACGCTATCTGCAACTGATCTACGGATTTTACCCCTCAGACCTTTACTGGCGGCCGAACCTCACCTTCGTCCTGCTGCTGGTCGCCGTCGCACCGATCCTGTTCGGGCGCGTGCCGAGGGTGCTGTTGTGGTTCAGCGCGATCTATCCCTTCGTCGCCGCCTGGCTGATGTGGGGGGGCAGTGTCTGGACGCCGCTCATGGCGCTGTTCGGTGTCGTGCTCGGCTATGGCACTTTTGTCCTGGCCAGCCGTTTCAGCGGCGCGCTGGTCGCCGTGATCGGGGCGATGCTGGTGCCGGTGCTGTGGTGGATCTTTCTTGCTGGGCAGGCGGCCACCGACCTTCAGTCGCTGATCCCGATGGCGCTGGAACCCGTCGACAGCCGCAACTTCGGCGGCTTCATGCTGTCGATCACCATCGGGGTGACGGCCATCGCCGCCTCGCTGCCGCTGGGCATCGTGCTGGCGCTGGGGCGGCAGTCGGATCTGATGATCGTCAAGTCGCTTTGCGTGGGCTTCATCGAGTTCATCCGCGGCGTGCCGCTGATCACGCTGCTGTTCGTGGCCTCGACCCTGCTCAACCTGTTCCTGCCGCCGGGCACGAATTTCGACATCATCTTGCGGGTGATGATCATGGTGACGCTCTTTGCCGCCGCCTATATGGCAGAGGTCATCCGCGGTGGTCTGGCCGCCCTGCCCAAGGGCCAGTACGAGGCCGCCGACGCGCTGGGGCTGGATTACTGGAAGGCGCAGCGGCTGATCATCATGCCGCAGGCGCTGAAGATTTCGATCCCCGGCATCGTGTCGACCTTCATCGGTGTGTTCAAGGACACCACGCTGGTGTCGATCATCGGCCTGCTCGATCCGCTGGGCCTGTCCAACGCCATCCGGGCCAACGCCGAATGGAACGGCATCGTGTGGGAGCTTTATGGCTTCATCGCGCTGATGTTCTTCGTCTTCTGCTTCTCCATGTCCCGCTATTCCATGTATCTGGAGCGCAAGCTTCAGACCGATCATCGCTGAGGGAGATCGCCTATGTCTGATCTTGCAACCAATACCAACGCCGCGCGCGGCCAGATGCAGGTGAGCGACGAGATCGCCATCGAAATCGCCGAGATGAACAAGTGGTACGGCACCTTCCACGTGCTGCGCGACATCAACC
Organism: Brevirhabdus sp.; assembly: GCF_052826345.1. Lineage (NCBI taxonomy): Bacteria > Pseudomonadati > Pseudomonadota > Alphaproteobacteria > Rhodobacterales > Paracoccaceae > Brevirhabdus > Brevirhabdus sp. The sequence goes on from NZ_JBRBUA010000128.1 coordinate 12,298, forward strand.
TGACGGTGAATCGTGGCGAGCGGATCGTGATCTGCGGGCCTTCGGGGTCCGGCAAGTCGACGCTGATCCGCTGCATCAACCGGCTGGAGGAACACCAGGCCGGGCGCATCGTCGTGGACGGGATCGAGCTGACCTCGGATCTGAAGAACATCGACAAGATCCGGCGCGAGGTCGGCATGTGCTTTCAGCACTTCAACCTCTTTCCGCATCTGACGATCCTGGAAAACTGTACGCTCGCACCGATCTGGGTGCGCAAGACCCCCCGCAAGGAGGCCGAGGAAACCGCGATGCATTTCCTCGAAAAGGTCAAGATCCCCGAGCAGGCCGACAAGTACCCGGGCCAGCTGTCGGGCGGCCAGCAGCAGCGCGTCGCGATCGCGCGATCGCTGTGCATGAAGCCGCGGATCATGCTGTTCGACGAACCGACCTCGGCGCTGGACCCGGAAATGATCAAGGAGGTCCTGGATACGATGATCGAGCTGGCCGAAGACGGCATGACCATGCTGTGCGTCACCCATGAGATGGGGTTCGCGCGGCAGGTGGCGAACCGGGTCATCTTTATGGACCAGGGCCAGATCGTCGAGCAGAACGAGCCGGAAGAGTTCTTCCAGAACCCCCGTTCGGAACGTACGAAACTGTTCCTGAGCCAGATCCTGGGCCACTGAACGGAACGGACGGTACGAAAACATCCGACATGCCGCGCATGTTCGGGGGCCGCCCGCGCAGGGCGGCCTTTTTCACATGTGGGCGTCTCTGTCGGGCGGGTCGGGTCCGGACGCGGGGGCGGGGAAGATCCCGGCCGCTTCAGGCGCCGTCGTCCTCCGCAGGCAGATCGTTCGGAGAGGCGAAGGCAAGAAATCGTCCGGTGCCGGGGCGCAGATCGGCCCAGCTTTCGATGTCGAATGCGACGATGCTCGTCGTGCCGGGGGCATATCGGCCCAGCCGCGAGGGCGCGGGCTGGCGCAGCAGGTTATTGGCCAGCGTCGCGATGCCGGGATTATGGGCGATCAGCAGGGCCACTGGCAGCTGCGGCACCTGACGGATCGCCGAAAGCAACCCGCCCGCGGGCGCGGCATATAGCTTTCCCTCCACCTGCCGCGAACCGATCTGCGCATGTGCCGCAATGCCATCCAGCGTCTCGCGCGTGCGCTGCGCACTCGACACCAGGGCCAGGGGTGCCGGCAGCGCCAGTTCCGCCATCCGGGCGTGCAGCCAGCGACCGACGGCCCGGGCATCGCGGCGTCCGCCCTCGGTCAGCGGGCGGTCGTGGTCGTCGAGACCGCTGCGTGCGGGGACGGCCTTGGCGTGGCGGGTCAGGATCAGCGTCAGGGGCATGAAGGGTGGAACCTTTCCATGTGATAGGCCGATTGGCGCGGGTCGCGCGGGTAGCCTGCGCTTACCGGGCAGGCGCGGCGGGCCAGACAGCCGCCCTGCATGCATGGGCCGTCCGGCCTGCGCGCCAGCAAGTCGTGGCAGGCCGACACGTCGTATCCTTCGCTCGACAGCGCACCCGCCGGACAGCGCGTCAGGCAGGGCCTTGCCGCGCAGCTCAGGCAGGGCCGGGGGGCGCGCGCTTCGCAGGATGCGGGCAGGGCGTGACCCTCGGCAAGCACCAGCGCGCCGCGGTAGGAGACCATCAGACCCGCCCGGTCGTGCACCAGCATTCCGATGGGCGACACCCAGGCCCGCCCGGACCGCAGCGCCCAATCGTGAAACGGATGCCAGGGCGGGCCGCCAAAGGGAAAGACGGCGCGCGCGCCATAGGTGTCGGCGACAGCTTCGAGCACGCGGCGCGACCATCTGTCCATCGGGTCGGGCCGACGGTCGCGCCATTCCGGGGTTGTCTGGAATGCATCCCAGAAACCCGGATCACGCGGGCCGATCAGCACGAGGCTGCCGCGCGACGGCAGACCCGCGACAGGCTCCCCCGGCGTCAGCGCAAAGCCGCCCAGCACGTCGAGGTTCTGCGCGCGCAGGTCCTCCTCAAGCGGGGGCGGGGCGCTCATCTCGACCGGATCAGGGAGCCTGCGCCGTGATCGGTGAAGAGCTCCAGCAGGCAGGCGTTGGGCGCGCGCCCGTCCAGGATGACCACCGCCCGCACCCCGCCGCGGATCGCGTTCAGCGCCGTCTCCGTCTTGGGGATCATGCCGCCCGCGATCACGCCCCGGGCGGTCAGCTCGTCGATCTGCTGGGGGGTCATCTCGGTCAGCACATGGCCTTCGGCGTCCTTCACCCCGGCCACGTCGGTCAGCAACAGCAACCGATCGGCCTTGAGCCCGGCGGCGATGGCGCCCGCGGCGGTGTCGCCGTTGATGTTGTAGGTCTCGCCGCTCCGGCCCATGCCGATCGGCGCGACGACGGGGATGATCCCGGCGGTGTGAAGCTGGTGCAGCACATCGGCGTTCACCTGCGCGGGGTTGCCCACGAATCCCAGTTCGGGTGCGGCCGGGTCGCAGACGATCATGCTGGCGTCCTTGCCCGACAAGCCGACCGCGCGGCCGCCCTGATCGTTGATCGCCTGCACGATGCGTTTGTTGATCAGGCCCGACAGCACCATCTCGACCACTTCGACGGTGGCGGCGTCGGTCACGCGCTTGCCCTTCACGAACTCCGACTTTATGTCGAGCCGCTCCAGCATCTCGTTGATCATCGGGCCGCCGCCATGCACGATCACGGGGTTCACCCCGACTTGCTGCATCAGCACAACATCTCGGGCGAAACTCTCCATCGAAGCGGCGTCGCCCATCGCATGGCCGCCGAACTTGATCACCACGCGCGCGCCGTCATAGCGTTGCAGATAGGGCAGGGCCTGCGACAGGGTGCGGGCGGTGGCGATCCAGTCACGATTCATGGCGGTCTGTTTCTTCATTTCATCTACCTTTGTTGCTCTCCCTGTTACTGCCTTCGCGGGGTACTGCCAAGTGGCGCCCCATTGCGCCGCCCCGCGAATAGGATAGGTTGCACGCGAAACCGGCGGAGCGACCACGGATGAGCCAGGACAGACAGCGCAGCATCGTGTTGACCGGCGCCAGCCGCGGGATCGGTCATGCCACGGTCAAGCGCTTTTCGGCCGAGGGCTGGCGCGTGCTCACCTGCTCGCGCCATCCTTTCGACCCGCGCTGCCCCTGGCCGGGCGGTGAGGAAAACCACATCCAGATCGACCTGGCCGATCCCACCCGCACCATCGAGGCGATCGAGCGCATCCGCGCCAAGCTCGACGGGCGGCTCGACGCGCTGGTCAACAACGCGGGCATCTCCCCCAAGGGCGAGGGCGGCGCGCGGCTCAACAGCATCGACACCGACCTGCGCACCTGGGGGCAGGTGTTCCACGTCAACTTCTTCGCCCCCGTGGTACTGGCGCGCGGGCTGAAGGAAGAACTGGCGGCGGCGGGCGGATCGGTGGTCAACGTCACCTCCATCGCGGGCAGCCGGGTGCATCCTTTCGCGGGCGCCGCCTATGCCACGTCCAAGGCCGCGCTCAAGGCGCTGACGCGCGAGATGGCGAATGACTTCGGCCCGATGGGCGTCCGCGTCAATGCGATCGCGCCCGGAGAGGTCGAAACCTCGATCCTGTCGCCGGGCACCGACCGGATCGTCGCCGAATTGCCCCTGCGCCGCCTCGGCCAACCCGAGGAGGTCGCCTCCACGATCTATTTCCTGTGCTCCGATCAGGGCAGCTATGTGTCCGGTACGGAAATCGAGGTCAACGGCGGCCAGCACGTCTGAACCCGGCGCGCCACGGCTTGCCTCTCATTGTCGTGAAAATATCCCCGCCGGAGGCATCGACCTGCCCCGTCGGCGCCGTCAGGCGAATTGCGCGATCACGCTGCGCAGCTGGCCGATCCCATCGCCGCTTTCCGAAGAGGTGACGATGATCTCGGGATAGGCGGCCGGGTGGCGCGCCAGCACCTTTCGCGTGGTCTCAAGCGCGGCGGCGCGGTCGGCCTGCTTTACCTTGTCGGCCTTGGTCATCACGACCTGAAAGGTCACCGCCGCCCGGTCGAGCAGCGACATGATTTCCTCGTCCACGGCTTTCGCGCCATGGCGGTGGTCGACCAGCACGAAGGCGCGGCGCAAGGTCTGCCGCCCGGTCAGATAGCTTTTCAGCAGCCGCTGCCATTTCGCGACGACATCGACCGGCGCATTGGCATAACCATAGCCTGGAAGATCCACGAGATAGAGCGCATCGGTCAGTGTGAAAAAGTTTATTTCCTGCGTCCGGCCCGGTGTATTCGACGCGCGCGCCAGCGCCCTGCGCCCGGTCAGCGCGTTGATCAGCGTGGATTTCCCGACGTTGGAGCGGCCGGCAAAGCAGACCTCGCCCCGGTCCGCGTCGGGCAGGCCCGACATGGCGACGACGCCTTTCAGGAACTCCGCGCCCGAGGCGAAGAGAAGCCGCGCGCGCTCCAGTTCGGCGGCGTCGGGCTGTTCGGCGATCGGGAATTTCAGGTCCATCGTCTCACTCCGCGATCAGTGTCAGTTCATCGCCGCAGAGGACGTCGCCGGCTGCGATCACGCGGGCATAGACGCCGAAGTGCCGGTGGCCCCAGCCTTGTTGCAGCGCGCCCAGGGTGTCGGCGTCGCGTTCCCCGGTCCGCGGATTGGCGGCGGTGGCCAGGCAGCGCACCACCGGCTCTTCCACCTGCAGGAGAGCGGCACCCAGGCGCAGTTTCCGGCCGATCCAGTCAAGCTCCTGCCAGGCGGGCAGCCCGTCGATCCAGAAGTTTCCACGCCAGCGGCGAATGTCCAGGTCCGGCATGTCGAGGCGATCGGCGACCTGCCGGTGCGTCGACAGGTTCATCAGGCTGACCGAAGGGTAGGGCGTGTCGGTCATGCCGCGCCCGTCCAGCCGGATGACGCGCGCCGATTGTGCCCGGTCATCGGGCAGCAGCGGGCGCGACCAGTCCAGCAGCGCCGCCGCGTCGCGTTCGGGATGAAGGGAGACAGTGTTCAGATCGGGGTGGCGGAAGGTCACCACCTCGGTCTCCTCCTCCAGCGTGCAGGAGATCCCCATCAACCCCGGCGCCTTGGCCCCGCGCGAGAAATTCGCGCTGCGCCCCCAGCTGTTGCCGGCGGTCTTGGCCGCCTCATGTGCGATGGCCCATGTCCGGTCCCAGGGCATCGATTGCCCGGCTTGCAGCGACACGCGCGACAGCGGCTCGCTGCCGTGGGATTTGACTGGATGACGCCAGATCTGGGCCAGCGCGGCGGTCATTTCTTTTCTGTCGACGACTTGTCGCGACTGAAGCTGCGCAGGATGTTGCCGAAGACGTCGGGCTTATATCCCTGGCTGCGCATGATCAGATACTGCTGCGTGAAGGTGATCGTGTTGTTCGCGATCCAGTACAGCACCAGCCCGCTGGCAAACCGGCCGAGCATGAACATGAACACCCATGGCATCCAGGCGAAGATCATCGCCTGCGTCTTGTCGGCGGGCGCCGGGTTCAGTTTCTGCTGCAACCACATGGAAATGCCCAGCAGGATCGGCAGCACCCCGATGGAGGCGATCGCAAGGATCGATTCAGGGCCCGGCGCCGGGTAGGGCAGCAGGCCGAACAGGTTCAGCACCGAGGTGGGATCGGGCGCGGACAGGTCGTGAATCCAGCCGAGCCAGGGCGCGTGGTAAAGTTCGATCGTGACGAAGATCACCTTGTAGAGCGAGAAGAAGATCGGGATCTGCAGAAGGATCGGCAGACAGCCGGAAGCCGGATTCACCTTTTCCTTCTTGTAGAGCGCCATCATCTCCTGCTGGAGCTTCATGCGGTCGTCGCCCGCCTTTTCCTTGATCTTCTCCATCTGCGGCTGGAGTTCTTTCATCTTCGCCATCGACACGTAGGACTTGTAGGCCAGCGGGAAGAGCAGCGCCTTGATGATCAGCGTCAGGCCGATGATCGACCAGCCCATGTTGCCGATCATACTGTTGAGCCAGTGCAGGACGGCGAAGATCGGCTTGGTCAGGAAGAAGAACCAGCCCCAGTCGATCGAGTCGATGAAGCCCAGGATTCCGTCGTTCTTTTCGTAGTTGCGGATGGTTTCCCATTCCTTGGCGCCCGCGAACAGCATCGTGTCGACGCTGGCGGTGCCGCCCGGTGCGACGGCCTGCGTGGGCAGGCGCGCTTCGGTCTGGTAGATGTCCGACGAGGGGACGTATTTGATCACCGACCGGAAGGCTTGCCCCGGCTGCGGGATCAGCGTCGTCATCCAGTACTGATCGGTAAAGCCGATCCAGCCGTTGGTTTCGACATTCAGAACCTCGGCGCGGCCGCCTTCGCGGTTGTCGACGGGAAGTTCCGGCATTTTCTTGTACTTGAGTTCTTCGAGCTTGCCGTCGGACATGCGCACCACGCCCTCATGCAGGATGAAGAAACCGCGGGTCTGCGGCTCGCCGTGGCGCGCGACGATGCCGTAGGGCGCCAGCCGGACCTCTTGTCCGGTGCCGTTTTCGACCGTCTGCGTGACGTTGAACATGTAATTCGCGTCGAGCGCGATCTTGCGGTAGAAAATCAGCCCGTTGCCGTTGTTCCAGCGCAGGGTGATGGGGTTGTCGACCGACAGCGTGTCGCCGCCTTCGGCAACTTCCCAAAGCGTGTTGGCGGAAGGGACATCCTTGAAGTCGAGGTTTCCGCCGGGCGCCCAGCCATAAAGCGCGTAATAGGCGCGCGGGTTGCCGACCGGCGACAGGAGTTCGACGTTTTCCGCGCCGGGGTCCAGGCTGACGGTGTAATCCTTGAGGTAGAGCGTGTCGATGCGCCCGCCCTTGAGCGAGACCGACCCGGCCAGCCGCGGTGTGTCGATGGCCACGCGCGGCGCGTCGGGGGCGGCCGCCGTCTGCACGGGGTCGCCGGCCTCGTCGCCGGCGCCGCCGGTGGGCTGGTCGCCGGTGACGGCGGGGGGCGTCAAGGCGGTCTGCGTGCTGTCGGCCGTGCCGTCCAGCGGCGCCGTCGCCGTGGCGGGGGCATTTGGATCGACGGGCGGATCCTCAGGCGGGAAAAAGATGAACCATACCAGGATCACCAGAAAGCTGAGAGCGGTTGCGAGGATGAGGTTCTTGTTCTGATCGTCCATGCGGGACCAATACCTGTCGATTTGGGGTTGGTGCGGTTCAACCGACTGGGGCCGGAAAGGTCAAGCGGATTCACGGCCCGCAGGCAGGGACCGGCGGATGCCGACGCCTTCGGCGAGAGTATTTTTTCCGAAAAGAAGCACCCGCGGCGGCGCTATGCCTCGGGCGGGGTGCGGGCCAGCCCGGCGAAGTCGAAGAGGTTCGGGTCCAGCAGATGCGAGGGGCGCGCGTTCATCAGGGCGCGGAACATGACCTGGCGGCGGCCGGGGCTGTTGGCTTCCCACCCGTCGAGGATCTGCTTGACCTGCTGGCGTTGCAGCCCGTCCTGGCTGCCGCAGAGATCGCAGGGGATGATGGGGTAGTTCATCGCGCGGCTGAATTTCTCGCAATCCGATTCGGCCACATGGGCCAGCGGGCGATAGACAAAGAGATCGCCCTCTTCGTTGACCAGCTTGGGGGGCATGGTGGCCAGCCTGCCGCCGTGAAAGAGGTTCATGAAGAAGGTTTCCAGGATATCGTCGCGGTGATGGCCCAGCACCACGGCGGAACAGCCTTCTTCCCGGGCGATGCGGTAGAGGTGGCCGCGCCGCAGCCGCGAGCAGAGCGCGCAGAAGGTCCGGCCCGCGGGGATCTTGTCCATGACGATCGAATAGGTGTCCTGGTATTCGATCCGGTGCGGCACCTTCATGCGTTCCAGAAAGGCGGGCAGCACGGTGGCGGGAAAGCCGGGTTGGCCCTGATCGAGGTTGCAGGCCAGGATGTCGACCGGCAGCAGGCCGCGCCATTGCAATTCGTGTAGCACCGCCAGCAGGGTATAGCTGTCCTTGCCGCCCGACATGCAGACCAGCCAGCGGGCACCGCGTTCGATCATGCCGTATTGTTCCACGGCTTCGCGGGTCTGGCGGACGATGCGTTTGCGCAGCTTGCGGAATTCGGTGCTGGCGGGTGCGCCGTGGAACAATGGGTGGATGTCGTTCAGATCGTCGAGCATGGCAGCCTCGCGTGGGGTCGGGGCCGGTATCGCAAAACCGGGCGCGGATGCAAAGTCATTTGCGCGCCGTCAGCGGGGTGGGCGGTTGGGCCGCCTGTCGGATGGCGGGTCGGTTCGCGCCCCGGGCACCGGATCGGGTCCCATGCCCCCCCAGGGGTGGCAGCGCGCGATGCGGCGCAGCGCCAGCCAGCCGCCGCGCAGCGCGCCGTGACGCTCCAGCGCCTCCAGCGCGTAGGCGGAACAGGTGGGCTGATAGCGGCAATTGCCGCCCAGCCACGGAGAGATCAGCAGCCGGTAGCCGTGAACCGGCAACGCGAGCAGGCGGGCGCCGACGCCGCCCATGTCAGTCGCGCCCCTTGTGCAGCCGTTGCAGCGCGCGGCGCAGATCCGTGCGCAGGCGGTCGAAGGGCAGATCCGCGGTGGCGCCGGGGCGGCCGACCAGAACGTAATCCCAGCCCGGCGTGCCGCCCGCGGGCAGTTCGGCGCGCGCGATTTCGCGCAGCCGTCTTTTGGCGCGGTTGCGCGCCACCGCGTTTCCGATCTTCTTGGAGCAGGTATAGCCGATGCGGATGCGCGGATCGGCCGGGGGGGCGGCCTGGGGGTCGGCTTGGGGCGCGCGCTGGCGGGCCTGCAACAGAAAACCCGGCATCGGCTGGCGCCGGGCGCGGGCGGCTTTCAGGAAATCGGCGCGCTTCTTGAGGACATGCAGCTTTGCCGTCCCGCCAGAGGCGGGGCCAGACTTGGGGCCAGCGTCGGGGCCAGTGGCGGGTTCCGCCTTGTCCGCCGCCACGGGCGCAAGCGCGAAAACCGCCTGTGGCCGGTCTGGATGCGAAACGGGTTTCGCGTCAGAGGCCGCAGGCGGTTTCAATGCGTCGGTGCCTTTCGGCACTGGATTATGCGGAAAGCGATTTCCGGCCACGGGCGCGCCGTGCGTTCAGAATCTTGCGGCCGGCCTTGGTGGCCATGCGGGCACGAAAACCATGCCGCCGCTTGCGAACGAGGTTGCTCGGTTGAAAGGTGCGCTTCATCGCTCCTGCTCCGTCTGTTTTGGACCGGGTCGGCGGCTGGCCTCCGCGATCGGGAATCTAGAAACCCGGTCTTTAGGCGGGGTGATTGGGGAAGTCAACGCGGTTGCAATGGAAAAACGGCCCGGAACGATCTGTTCCGGGCCGCTGCTGTCGCAAGATGGTGCGGGCTTAGCGCACGATGCGGACCACGCGACGCTCGGCCGGGTCGACGATCACGGGCACGCCATTGATATACTGATAGCTGTAGTTGCTGTCGGGGATCTTGTTCAGCGTCACGGTATCGGGGATGCCCACGCCGACCACGACCTCGCCGTCCAGATAGACCGGATCGACCGGGTTGCTGGTGACATAGGTTTCGGTCTTCGCGGTGATGTCGGGGCCGGGGTTGGCCACGGCGCCCGCGCCCGCGCCGATCACCGCGCCGGCCGCCGCGCCGATCGGGCCGCCGGTCAGGCCGCCGATGATGGCGCCTACGGTGCCCGCGCCGGTCGCGGATTCGCCGGTGGTGTCGTCATAGGTGACGGTGGTCACGTTGACCTGCTGGCGGTTGGGGTAGACGGCGACCGGCTTGTTTTCGACCATTGCGGTCAGGTAGTCGCCATAGGCCCAACCCTGGGTGCCGTCGAAATCGACGCGGCACCAGCTGGAGGTGTCGAGGCATCCCTCGACCTTGACGGCGCCGTCGGCGGGGATGACGGAAATGATTTCCGCAGTGGGGGCGGGGCCTGCACGCAGGTTGAGATCCGTGGCGGCGGTGGCGTCAATCTGGGCTTGAGCGAATGCGGCTGTGCCCATCAGGCTTACCATTGTCATGCCGAGTGCGGTTTTCTTGAACATTGTCGTCTCCTTCGTCAGTCCGGCCGTTTTTCGGGAACATCCCTGTGGCCGCTACTGCCAGACAACCGCTGTCAGAAGGTCGGGTTCCCGGCCGAAGACGCCCGGCGATGTGCCGACATCGCATGATGCGCGGCTGCCTGCCGATGGCGAGGCGGCTGGGCGAGTTTTTGCCGCATGTGCAATTTCAAGGCGATCCGCCTGGAACCGGACGGGCGGTGCGCGCCGCGCCCGGACCCCGGCTTCGGTGCGCCGGGTAGGTGCGGGTCAGTGCCGGTTGGGATCGGCCGGGTAGGTCCCCAGGATCATGATGTCCGAGCAGAAATAGCGCAGTTCTTCCAGCGCGCGGGCGACCGGCGCGTCCTCGGGGTGGCCTTCGATATCGGCATAGAACTGGGTGGCCTGGAACGATCCGCCGACCATGTAGCTTTCCAGCTTGGTCATGTTGACGCCGTTGGTCGCGAAGCCGCCCATCGCCTTGTAGAGCGCGGCCGGAATGTTGCGCACCCGAAACACGAAGGACGTCATCATCGCCTCGCCGCGGCGCGACAGATCCTCCTGGCGCGACATGATGAGGAAGCGGGTGGTGTTGTTGTCCTGATCCTCGATATGGCGGGCCACCAGATCCAGACCGTAGATGTCGCCCGCCAGTTCCGAGGCCAGCGCGCCCAGCGTGGGGTCGGCCTGTTCGCTGACGTGCTGGGCCGAGCCGGCGGTATCGGCGCCGGTGACGCGGTGGATGCCGTGCTGCCTGAGGAACCCGCGGCACTGGCCCAGCAGCACCGTGTGGCTCATCGCGTGGGTGATCCGCTCGAGCGGCGTGCCGGGCAGGGCCAGCAGGTTGATGTGCACCCGCACGAAGGCCTCGCCGACGATGTGCAGCCCCGACTCGGGCAGAAGGCGGTGGATATCGGCCACCCGGCCGTAGGTCGTGTTTTCCACCGGCAGCATGGCAAGTTCGGCGGTGCCGTCCCTGACCGCGTCGATCGCATCCTCGAATGTGCGGCAGGCCATCGGCTCCATCTCGGGGCGGGCGTCCACGCAGGCCTGATGCGAATAAGCGCCCAGCTCACCCTGGAATGCGATGCGGTGGCTCATGCTGCTGTCTCCCGATCAAAAGGGCGTTTCGTCGCGGTGACTACACCTTGCGGAACACGGTGGGAAGCGGATAGACACTTGCCAAACGATCCTTAGAACGAGATCCCTTCATGTTCGATACAATGACGCTGACCAAAATCGTGGGCGCCCTGTGCGGAACCCTGCTTGTTTTTCTGCTGGGCAGCTGGTTCGCCGATACGATGTATTTCACCGAGGCACATGGTGAAGAAGGCGTTCAGGGGTATAAGATCGAGGTGGCCTCCGCCGATGCCGCCCCCAAGGAAGCCGCGCCGCAGGTGGACATCGCCACCCTGATGGCCAGCGCCGATCCCGGCAAGGGCGAGCGGGTTTTTTCCAAATGCAAGGCCTGTCACAAGCTGGAAAAGGGCGCCAACGGCGTCGGTCCCTATCTTTACGGCGTCGTGGGCCGGCCCATCGCGACGGCCGAGGGCTACAACTATTCCGACGCGCTGTCGGGCAAGCAGGGCGACTGGACGCCCGAGCATCTGAGCGCCTTCCTGACCAGCCCCAAGAGCTGGGCACCGGGCACCAAGATGGGCTTTGCGGGTCTGAAGAACGCGACAGACCGGGCCAACGTCATCGCTTATCTGCAATCGGTGGGCGGCTGAGCCACCTGCGTTTGCATCCCTACGCTGCAAAGGCCGCCCCTCTGGGCGGCCTTTCGCGTTCGGGGGCAAAGGCGGCTTGTATCTTTCGGTTTCGTGACTTTACCTTCGGCGACGATACGATATTTCTGCAAGTACGCTTCCGTAATCATAGGGGGATCGGATGACAGGACTTCGGGCGCAAACGGTCTTGGTCGCGGCGCGGTCGTCGCTGGGCGACAGGGGGTATCGCCTCCGGGCGCTGATGTCGTTGTTTCCGGTTCTGGTTTTCATCACATTGATGATGCTGCCCTTCGCCGCGCGTGCGCAGGGCGATCTCATCAAGGCGCATGGGATATCGACCTTCGGCGATCTGAAGTATCCCGCCGATTTCGAGCATCTCGATTACGTCAATCCCGACGCGCCGAAGGGCGGCGAGATATCGGAATGGGCGTTCGGCTCCTTCGATTCCATGCACCCCTACACGGTGAAGGGGCGGGCGGCGGCGATGTCGTCGATCTTTTTCGAAAGCATGCTGACCGGCACGCTGGACGAGATCGGCGCAAGCTATGGCCTGCTGGCGGAATCGCTAGAATATCCCGAAGACCGCAGCATGGTGATCTTCAACCTGCGCCCCGAGGCCAAGTTTTCCGACGGCAGCCCCGTGACCGCCGAGGACGTGAAGTTCTCCTATGAGATCCTGCGCGACAAGGGGCTGGCCAGTTTCCGCGCCCAGTTGAGCAAAAAAGTCAAAAGCGTGGAGATCCTGGGCCCCAGGCGGATCAAATTCGTGTTCAACAAGGGCATCCCGACCCGCGATCTGCCTGCCGATATCGGCGGGTTGCCGATTTTTTCCAAGGCGTTCTATGACGCCAACAACCGCGATTTCGCCGAAAGCTCGCTGGAACCGCTGCTGGGCTCGGGGCCCTATGTTCTGGGCCAGATGGATGTAGGCCAGCGCGTCGTCTACAAGCGCGATCCGAACTATTGGGGCAAGGATCTGCCGATCAACCGCGGGCAGAACAACTTCGACACCATCCGCATCGAGTATTTCGCCGATTACAACGCCGCCTTCGAGGGGTTCAAGGGCGGCACCTATACCTTCCGCAACGAGGCCTCGTCGAAGATCTGGGCCACGGGCTATGATTTCCCGGCCGTCCAGAAGGGCTGGGTGATCAAGCGCGAGGTGCCCAATTCGATCAAGGCGCCGGGGCAGAGCTTCGTGTTCAACCTGCGGCGCGAAAAGTTTCAGGACCCCCGCGTGCGGGAGGCCATCGGCCTTATGTTCAACTTCACCTGGTCGAACGAGACGCTGTTCTACGGCATCTACAGCCGCGACAGTTCGTTCTGGGCCAATACCGATCTGGGCGCGCGCGGCCTGCCCAGCCCCGAGGAGCTGGCAATTCTGGAGCCGTTGAAAGACATCCTGCCCGACGGCGTGCTCGATTCCGAGCCGTTTTCCTGGCCCAATGGCAGCGAGCGTCAGGTCGACAGATCAATGCTGCGCCGTGCCGCCAAACTGCTGGAGGATGCGGGCTGGGCCGTCGGCGCGGACGGGATGCGCCGCAACGCCGAGGGTGAGCTGCTCAAGGTGGAATTCCTGAACGACAGCCAGACCTTCGACCGGGTGCTGAACCCTTATGTCGAGAACCTTCGGCGGCTGGGTGTCGATGCGGTGCACAACCGGGTCGACAACGCGCAGATGGAATCGCGCATCCGGCCGCCCGATTTCGATTTCGACATCATCACCGCCTTTACCCAGACCGGCTATATTCCGGGCACCGAGCTGCGCCAGTACTACGGGTCCGAAAGCGCGAATGACGATGTGTTCAACGCCGCCGGCCTGCAATCGGAAGCGGTCGACAAGCTGATTGACGTGGTCATCGCGGCCAAGACGCGCCGGGAAATGCGCGTCGCCATATCCGCGCTCGACCGGGTGCTGCGGGCCGAACGCTTTGCCGTGCCGGAATGGTACAAGGGCGCCGACACCATCGCCTATTACGACATCTTCGGGTTTCCCGACACGCCGCCGCCCTATGGGCTGGGAGAGCTGAGCATCTGGTGGTACAAGGCCGACAGAGCAAAGGAACTCAAGGCGGCGGGCGCATTCTGAGCCGTCAGAACAGGACTATCTGAATGGGCGCCTACATCCTGCGGCGACTGGCCCTGATCATTCCGACGCTGATCGGGATCATGGTCATCAACTTCACCCTGACGCAATTCGTCCCCGGCGGGCCGATCGAACAGATCCTTGCCCAGATGGAAGGGCAGGGGAACGTGTTCCAGAACTTTGCCGGGGGCGGCGACGCGGGTGGCGCGAATGCCGTGGGCGGGGATGAACGCTATCAGGGCGCGCGCGGCCTGCCGCCGGAATTCATCGCCGATCTGGAAAAGCAGTTCGGTTTCGACAAGCCGCCGTTGCAGCGGTTCCTCGACATGATGTGGAACTACCTGCGCTTCGATTTCGGAGAGAGCTATTTCCGCTCGATCAGCGTGATCGATCTGGTGCTGGAAAAGATGCCCGTGTCGATCACGCTGGGGCTGTGGTCGACGTTGATCGCCTATGCGATTTCCATCCCGCTGGGGGTGCAGAAGGCGGTGCGCGACGGATCGGCCTTCGACGCCTGGACCTCGGGGGCGATCATCATCGCCTATGCGATCCCGGCGTTCCTGTTCGCGATCCTCTTGCTGGTGCTCTTCGCGGGCGGCTCCTACTTCAAGATCTTTCCGTTGCGCGGGCTGGTGTCGGACAATTTCGCCCAGCTGTCGCCGCTGCAACAGGTGGGCGACTATTTCTGGCATATCACGCTGCCGGTGCTGGCCTCGTCGATCTCGGGCTTTGCCACGCTGACGCTGCTGACCAAGAACAGCTTTCTGGACGAGATCAAGAAGCAATACGTCGTCACCGCCAAGGCCAAGGGCCTGGGCGAGCGGCAGGTGCTTTACGGGCATATCTTCCGCAACGCGATGCTGATCGTGATCGCGGGTTTTCCCAGCCTCTTCATCGGCATCCTGTTCGGCTCCTCGCTGCTGATCGAGACGATCTTTTCGCTCGACGGGCTGGGGCGGCTGGGGTTCGAGGCGGCGCTGGCGCGCGATTATCCGGTGCTGTTCGGCACGCTCTACATGTTCGGGCTGCTGGGGCTGTTGATCGGCATCGTGTCGGATCTGATGTATGTCTTCGTGGACCCGCGCATCGACTTCGAAAGCCGGGAGACCTGATATGGCGCTCTCTCCGCTCAACCGGCGCCGCTGGCGCAACTTCCGCCGCAACAGGCGCGCCTTCTGGTCGCTGATCCTGTTCTGCGTGCTGTTCGGCATTTCGCTGTTCGCGGAACTGATCGCCAACGAAAAGCCGCTGATCGTGAGCTATCGGGGCGAGGTCTATTTTCCGATCCTGAACTTCTATCCCGAAACCCAGTTCGGGGGCGATTTCAAGACCGAGGCCATATACCGCGACATCGAGGTTCAATGTCTGATCCGCACCGGCGGGCTCGATACCTGTTTCGACGACCCCGAAGGCGTGATCGCGGATGCGGCAGATGGGCAGGTCGCGGGCGAGCCGGTGCAACCGGGCTGGATCGTCTGGCCGCTGATCCCCTATTCCTTCAACACGATCGTCGATATTCAGGGCGTCGCCCCGTCGCCGCCCGATGCCAACAACTGGCTGGGCACCGATGACACCAAGCGCGACGTGCTGGCGCGGGTCATCTATGGCGTGCGCCTCAGCGTGATCTTTACCCTGATCGTAACGGGGCTGGCGTCGGTCATCGGGGTGTTCGCGGGGGCGGTGCAGGGCTACTTCGGCGGTAAGACGGATCTGATTTTCCAGCGCGTGCTGGAGATTTGGGCCTCGACCCCGTCGCTTTACGTCATCATCATCCTTTTCGCGATACTGGGGCGCAGTTTCTGGCTGCTGGTCTTTGTGTCGGTCCTGTTCGGCTGGCCTGCGCTGGTGGGCGTGGTGCGGGCGGAATTCCTGCGCGCGCGCAACTTCGAATACGTACGCGCCGCGCGCGCGCTGGGCGTCGGCAACTGGAAGATCATGTTCCGCCACATGCTGCCCAACGCGATGGTCGCCACGCTGACGCTGTTGCCGTTCATCGTCTCGGGCACCATCGGGATGCTGGCCTCGCTCGACTTTCTGGGCTTCGGCCTGCCCGCCGCGCTGCCGTCCCTGGGCGAGCTGACGTTGCAGGCCAAGCAGAACCTGCAGGCGCCCTGGCTGGGGTTCACCGCGTTCTTTACCTTTGCTGTGCTGCTGTCGCTGCTGGTCTTCATTTTTGAGGGCGTGCGCGATGCCTTTGACCCCCGGAAGACATTTCAATGACCGAGCCCCGCCCGCAAGACGCCGTGCTGGACGTGCGCGACCTGAATGTCAGCTTCAACCAGGATGGCACCACCACCCATGCCGTGCGCGGCGTCAGCTTTCACGTCGGCAGGGGCGAAACCGTCGCCCTGGTGGGGGAGTCGGGATCGGGAAAATCCGTCACCGCGCTGTCCACGGTGGATCTTCTGCCCGACAGCGCCGTGATCGAAGGCTCGATCGCCTATCGCGACCAGCAAATGGTCGGTGCCGACAAGAAGCTGCTGCGGAAGGTCCGCGGCAACGACATCAGCTTCATCTTTCAGGAGCCGATGACCTCGCTCAACCCGCTGCACACGCTGGAAAAGCAACTGGCGGAAAGCCTGCTGCTGCATCAGGGCCTGAAGGGAGCGGAAGCGCGCGCGCGCATTCTCGATCTGCTGCACAAGGTGGGCATCCGCGACCCCGAAAGCCGCCTGTCGGCCTATCCGCACCAGCTTTCGGGCGGGCAGCGGCAGCGCGTGATGATCGCCATGGCGCTGGCCAACGGGCCGGATCTGCTGATCGCGGATGAACCCACGACCGCGCTCGATGTGACGATCCAGGCGCAGATCCTCGATCTTCTGGCGGAGCTGAAGCGGACCGAGACCATGAGCCTGCTGTTCATCACGCATGATCTGGGCATCGTGCGGGCGATCGCCGACAGGGTCTGCGTGATGAAGGACGGCGAGATCGTCGAAACCGGGCCGACGGAGCGGATCTTTTCCGACCCGCACCATCCTTATACCCAAAGCCTGCTGGCCGCCGAGCAGACCGGCGCACCCGATCCGGTGCCCGAGGGCGCGAAAGAGGCGCTGCGCACCGAGGATCTGCGCATCTGGTTCCCGATCCAGACCGGGCTGATGAAGCGCACCACCGGCCACGTCAAGGCGGTGAACGCGGCAAATGTCACCGTGCGCGCGGGCGAGACGGTCGGCATCGTGGGCGAATCGGGATCGGGCAAGACGACGCTGGCGCTGGCGGTGATGCGGTTGATCTCCTCGGAAGGGGGTATCCTGTTCGAGGGGCGGAACATCCAGGGGCTGTCGTCGAAAAAGCTGCGGCCGCTGCGCAAGGACATGCAGATCGTGTTCCAGGACCCTTTCGGTTCGCTCTCGCCGCGCATGACGGTGGAGCAGATCATCGCCGAGGGGCTGGGCGTGCATGGTGTCGAAAAGGGCATGGACAAGCGCCAGATGGTGGCCGACATCTTGTCCGAGGTCGGTCTGAACCCCGAAATGATGCACCGCTATCCGCATGAGTTTTCGGGCGGTCAGCGCCAGCGTATCGCGATTGCCCGCGCGATGATCCTCAAGCCGCGGCTGCTGGTCCTCGATGAGCCGACATCGGCGCTGGACATGACGGTGCAGGTGCAGATCGTCGATCTGCTGCGTGACCTGCAGCGCAAGTACGGGCTGGCCTATCTGTTCATCAGCCACGACCTGCGCGTCGTGCGCGCGCTCAGCCACAAGGTCATCGTGATGAAGCAGGGCGATATCGTCGAGGAGGGCGAGGTCGCGAAGGTCTTCGATGCGCCCGCGCATCCCTACACGCGCACGCTGATGGCCGCGGCCTTCGACATGAAGGCCAGCAGCACCGCCTGATCCCCCGCGTTTTGTCGCCCAACAAAAATCCGCCCCGAGAGGCGGATTTTTACGAATTCAAAAGGGTTCAGAGTTCAGGGTTCGATAGTGAAACATTGCACGCCGCGGGCGGAAAGGCGGCGGCAGGCCAGATCGGCACGCTCCTGCGACAGGCCGACGAAATTCGCCTCATAGCCGGAGGCGCGCGGAACGACTTTGCGCAGGGCCTCGTCGAGGGTCTCGATCTCCGCCAGGGCGGTTTGCAGCAGCATCCGTTCCGCCTTGTCGCGGGAATGGAACTTGCCGATCGTGATGCTCCAGTTCCGTCCGCCGGAGGTGGAGGCGCGGGTTACCACCTCTCTCAGGGGGCGGGTATCGCGCCGGATGGCGGGTTTCGCGGGTTCGGTCGCGTCGGCCTTGGCGAGCTGCGCGAATGCGGCGGGGCGTTCGGCGGGCGCGCGCGCGGTCAACGGCGCAACCGAGGCGGGGGCGGCCGCCTTCTTGTCGGCCAGCGCCGCCTCGGCCGTCACGAGGTCACGCGCAGGTGTCGCGATCGCGGCCTGGACGGCCTCCGTCACGCTTGCCTTCAGCGCGACCATCACCGCGGCTGATGGCGCGGGCGCAGGGGGCGAGGACACAACAGGGGCGGGGGCCGATACCGGACGCGCTTCGGGGCGGTCGCTGGACAGGACCGCCATGCGCACCGGACCGGGGGACGCGGCGCCTTTCAGCACCCTGGAAAAGTTCGGCTTTTCGGGCTTGCGGATCGCCACGCGGGTGGGGGCGCGCCGAAAGCCCAGATCCATCAGCTCCGCGACCTTGGCGTTGCGCTGCGCGGAGGACCGGCCGCCGAAAACCGTGGTGATGATGCGTTCCTGCCCGCGTTCGGCAGATGCCACCAGATTGAAACCGGCCGCGTTGGTGTAGCCGGTCTTGATCCCGTCCGCACCCTTGTAGGAGCCGAGGAACCGGCGGTTGGTATTGGCGACCTTGCGCAGGCCCGCATCCGTGGTCCGACGTGAGAACAGGTTGTAATATTGGGGAAAGTCGAAAAACAGATGCCGTCCCAGGGTGGTCATGTCGCGTGCGGTCGACAGGTGGCCCGCTTCGGTCAGCCCATGGGCGTTCTTGAAGGTGGTGCGCGACATGCCCATCGCGCGCGCCATGCGGGTCATGCGGCGGGCGAAGGCGGCTTCGGAGCCTTCCAGCGCCTCGCCGATCGCGGTGGCGGCATCGTTGGCCGATTTCACCGAGGCCGCGCGGATCAGATAGCGGAACGCGATCTTGGACCCCGCCCGCAGACCCAGTTTCGAGGGCGGCTCCGACGCCGCCTTGCGCGAAATGCGAACCTGGGTATCGAGCGTGATTTCACCGCTCTCGATGGCCTGGAACGCGATATAGAGCGTCATCATCTTGGTCAGCGATGCCGGATGCAGCCTTGTGTCGGCATTCGTCGAATGCAACACCTCGCCTGAACGCGCGTCGATCACGAAATCCGCATAGGGTGCCGCAGAGGCACGCGCCCCGAAGGTTATCGAAAAAATTGTCAGGATTACTGCAAAGATGACGGGTATCGCCCGCGCCTCAGGTGCTTTCACGTCACTGTCCAATCTGCCTCAACCCGACATTTTTGCCGTGGTCTTTTTTGTTTGTTAATTGAATGTAACACATGATTTCACGTTGCAACATACCCCGAATTTTCAAAGAAACGGTTTTGCATAATTAGATGGCGAAACATAAGGGGACGTCACACCCACAACATGTACGCGTTCGCGCTCCTACAGCGACAATATGAGATCCGGTAAGGCCTCGATTCGGTCGAGGTGCTGAAACCTGGGATGGTCGGCGGGGGCGTTGGCATGTTCCAGTTCCCAGGTGAGCCCGTGCGGAACGTGCACTCCCCAGGCGCCTGTCTCGAGCGCGGGAATCACATCCGAGCGCATGGAATTGCCGACCATCATCGCGGCCTCCGGTTCATGGCCCTGCGATCGAAAGATGCGGTGGTAGACGGCAGGGGTCTTTTCCGACACGATCTCCACCGCGTCGAAAACCTCGCCCAGACCCGACGCTGCCAGCTTGCGCTCCTGATCCAGCAAATCGCCTTTCGTGATCAACACGATGCGATATTCCCGCGCCAACCGCTCGACGGTGGAACGCACGCCGGGCAGCAGCTCGACCGGGTGCGACAGCATTTGGCGCCCGGCTTCCAGGATTTCGGCGAGGACCGCTGCGGGAACGCGCGCGTCGCTCACCTCGATCGCGGTTTCGATCATCGAAAGGGTGAAGCCCTTGATGCCATAGCCATAGTGCCCGAGATTGCGCCGTTCCGCGGCGAGCAGGCGTTCGTGCAGATGCGCGCCCTGGACGTAATCGGCCAGCAGCGCCTCGAACCGCTGCTGCGTGCCGCGAAAGAAACGTTCGTTCTGCCACAGCGTGTCGTCCGCGTCGAAGCCGATGATCTTCAACTCATTTCGGTGTCTCGTCATCGGGATTATCCTTTTTCACGGCAGCTTGCGCGGCGCAGGGCGGACGAATTGCCACAGAAAGCGCCAACTGTCGTAATCCACCTCTTTTCACATCGAACCTGGCAATTATATTGGACGGACAAAGCAATCAACTTTCCATTCCCCGCCCAAGCGCCAACACGCCGGAGCCTGCGTTGACCATTCCCCTTCATGCCATGTCGGACGACCCCGGAAAGACCGACGATGAGGCCGGTGTCGTCACCAAGACCAAGCCCAAGACCCAGCGTCCGCCGCTCTACAAGGTGATGTTGCTGAACGACGATTACACGCCGATGGAATTCGTCGTTCATGTGCTGGAACGGTTCTTCGGGATCACGCATGGCCAGGCGGTCGAGATCATGCTGACTGTCCACAAGAAGGGGCTGGCGGTGGTCGGCGTGTTCAGCCATGAGATCGCGGAAACCAAGGTGGCGCAGGTCATGGATTTCGCACGCAGGCATCAGCACCCGTTGCAATGCACCATGGAAAAGGAATAGCAGCGGGAGTCTCAATCGACGGGTCTGCTGCTGGGACGGGACATTTCATGACAATTCATCGCGTGACACTGGCGCAGGCGTCGGGGGCGCTCGCGCTTCCTGAAGCCGGGGCGGTCGGCGCGTTTCGCCTCAGGGGTGATTCGGTGCCCGATATCGGTCTGGACCGGCTTGAGGCGATGCAAAGTTTCGCGCCCGATCACGCCGCGCTGCGGCGCCTGGGGGTGCGGGTCACGGATGACCCGCGCGGGCCCTATGCGGCGGTGCTGGTCCAGGCGACACGGTCCAAGCAGGAAACGCGGGCGCTGATCGCGCGCGCCCTTGAGGCGGTTGAACCGGCCGGGATGCTGCTTGTCGACGGGCAGAAGGTCGACGGCATCGACAGTATCCTGCGCGATCTGCGCCGCAAGGGGCTGACGGTCGAGACATTTCCGAAGGCGCACGGGCGGTTGATCTGGTTCCAGCGCCCCGCGGATGATCCCCTTGCCGATTGGCGCGACCCGCCCGTAGCCAGCCCCGAAGGTTTCGTGACGGCCCCCGGGATTTTCTCGGCCGAGAAGGTCGATCCGGGATCGGAGCTGTTGGCGCGGCATCTGCCGCCCCTGCGCGGTCGCGTGGCGGATCTTGGCGCGGGGTGGGGATATCTGTCGCGCCGGATCCTGGAGGCGGATGAGGCCGACAGGATCGTCGCGCTCGATCTGGTCGAGGCCGAAGGCGTCGCGCTCGATTGTGCGCGCCAGAACGTCACCGATCCGCGCGCGGGGTTTCACTGGGCCGATACCACGGTGTTCGAGGGCGCCGCCTATGATGTCGTGGTGATGAACCCGCCCTTTCACGTCAGCAGAGCGTCGGACCCCGCCCTGGGGGCCGATTTCATCGCCGCCGCCGCGCGGCTTTTGAAACCGGCCGGGGCGCTTTGGATGGTTGCCAACCGGCATCTGCCCTATGAGCGGCCCCTCGGCGCCGCGTTTCGCAAGGTGGAGGAAACCGCTGCCGAGGGCGGCTTCAAGATCCTTCATGCCGCGACCCCTCGAAGAGGGCGCTGAACTTCGCTAACCTGCCCGTTACGGGATCACGCCACGCAATCAAAAAGCAGGGGCCGCATGTCCACTTCAATTACCGGCAAGACCGCTATCGTCACCGGCGCCGCCAACGGCGTGGGCCTGGCCATCGCCCGCCATTTCCTGGCGCAGGGCGCGAATGTCGTCTTTGCCGACATGGATGAGAAACGCCTCAAGAACGAAGTGGGCAAGGTGACCGAGGATGACAGCCCGTGCAGGATCTTTTCGGGCGATCTGCGCCAAAAGCTGACGGTCACCAATCTGTTGTCAGCGACCATCGACGCATTTGATCGGGTGGATATTCTGGTCAATGCCGCCCGCCAGGTCGAGGTGACCGACCCGATGAACCCCGATGACACCACCGTGGAGACGTTGTTGCAGCAGAACCTGATGTCGGCCCTTCGGCTGACGCAGATGGTGTCGCGCCGGATGATCAAACAGGCGGCCGAGGAAGAGCGGACCGACGGTCAGATCGGCTCGATCGTGAACCTGTCGTCCATCACCTCGCGGGCGACGCATCCCGATCTGATGGGGTTCTCGATTTCCGCCGCGGCGCTGGAGCAGATGACCCGTTCCATGGCGCTGGTGCTGGCGCCGGAGCGCATCCGCGTCAACGCGCTGGCCTTCGGCAGCGTGATGAGCGCGAGCCTCAAGCGGTCGTTGAAGGATCAGGAAGACCTGCGCAAGGAAATCGCGGAAATCACCCCGCTGCGCCGCATCGCCAAAGCGTCGGAGCTGGCGGATACGGTCCAGTTTCTGGCCTCGGAAGCGTCGAGCTTTATGACCGGGCAGGTGGTGACCGTGGATGGCGGGCGGACCTTGCTCGACGCGATTCACCGCTCTGCGCATTAGGGCTTTCGGGGCGGGGCTGAGACGACGCGGGTGCCTCATCCTTTGCCGAAGCGCGCGGGGGCGGCTACCCGGCGTAGCGTTGGCGGCACAACCGGGTTTCTGAGGCGGCTTGCGCGGCCAGCTCTGCCTCTTTGGCGCGCAATTCCCGAAGCTTGCGCCGCTCGGTCGACAGATCCAGCGCCACGGGGCGCTGCGTTTCGCCCAGACGCGACCCCAGGCAGGCGCGCGCGCCGTTGTTGCCGGTGCAAAAGCCGACCGAAGGCGTCACCCGCGTTTCGGTGCGCAGGGCATAGCCGCGCTCCAGATCGCGTTCCGACTGGGCGATCAGGGATTGCACGACCCGCAGATCCTTGGTGGCGACCGCGACGCAGCGCTCTTGCGGCGTGGCACATGCAGCGAGCCCCAGAAGGCCCGCCAGCAGATAGACCGGTTGTCGCAGCATCGGGTTCCCCGTTTCACAAAGCGCGCCGGTTGGTTAGACCGGGGTGCATCCCACAATAGAGAGTGCCGCGATGACTGACAACTTCGATGCAGAAAAGGCCGCCGCATCCGCGTGGTTCCGCCAATTGCGCGACACCATCGTCGCGGCCTTCGAAAAGCTTGAGGACACACAGCTCGAGGGACCGTTCGCGGACGCGCCCGCCGGACGGTTCGAGGTGACGCAGACGCGCCGCGCCTCGGACGACGGCAGCGACGCGGGCGGCGGCTTGATGAGCGTCATGCGCGGCGGCCGCGTGTTCGAAAAGGTCGGTGTCAACGTCTCTGCCGTGCACGGCGTTCTGGGCGAGCGGGCGCAGATGGCAATGGCGGCGCGCAAGGATCTGCCTGGGATGAAGGAGGATCCGCGCTTCTGGGCGTCGGGCATTTCGCTGGTTGCGCATATGCAGAACCCGCATACGCCCGCGGTTCACATGAACACCCGCATGTTCTGGACGCCGCATGGCTGGTGGTTCGGGGGCGGGACCGATCTGAACCCCTGCCTGGAATATGCGCAGGACACGGCGCATTTCCACCAGGTTCTGCGCGATGCCTGCGCGCCGCACGATGCGGATTACTACCCCCGGTTCAAGGACTGGGCGGATGAGTATTTCTATATCCCGCACCGCAAGCGGGCGCGCGGCGTCGGCGGTATCTTCTACGACGATCTGTGCACCGGCGACTGGCAGGCCGATTTCGCCTTTACCCGAGACGTCGGGCGGGCGTTCCTGCCTGCGTTCCTGGGGCCGGTCGAACGCGGTCGCAACATGCCTTGGACCGACGCCGACAAGGCCGCGCAGCTTGCGCACCGGGGGCTCTATGCCGAATACAATCTGGTTTATGACCGCGGCACCAAGTTTGGCCTGGAAACCGGCCACGACCCCGACGCGGTGTTGATGAGCCTGCCGCCCGTCGCCACCTGGCCCTGAACCGCGGGTCCGGCCGCGGGGCGCTGCCGCGCCGCCGCGCCCCTCGAACCCCTCGGGCCCGTCAGCCGCGCAGCGTCTTGAGCATCAGGCTGACGTTTTCGGGATCGGCGTCGGGCGTGATGCCATGGCCCAGATTGAAGATATGCGGCCCCCCTGCAAAGGCATCGCGGATGCGAAGCGTCTCGTCGATCAGGGCCTGCCCGCCGGTGACCATGTGGGAGGGGGCCAGATTGCCCTGCACGCAGCCGTCTTTCTGCACGTTGCGCACGGCCCATTCGGCCGACACGGAATTGTCCAGCGCCACGCAATCCGCGCCGGTGGCGCGGGCGAAACCGATGTAGTGCTCGCCCGCCTCGCGCGGGAAGGCGATGACGGGGATGTCGGGGTGCCGATTCTTCAGCGCGCCGATGATGCGTTTGGCGGGCGCCAGCGCATAGCGGTCGAAGGCCTCGCCCTTCAGCGAACCGGCCCAGCTGTCGAACAGCTTGACCACTTCGGCGCCCGCGTCGATCTGCGCCGACAGATATTCGATCGTGGCTTCGGTGATCAGGTCGATCAACCGGTTGAAGGTCGTGGGATCGCCGGTGCGAAGCATATGCGCAGGGGCCTGATCGGGGGTGCCGCGCCCCGCGATCATGTAGGTGGCGACGGTCCAGGGTGCCCCGGCGAAGCCGATCAGCGCGACCTCGGGCGGCAGTTGTTCGCGCACGAGGCGGATGGTCTCGTAAACCGGGGCCAGATGCGTGTGGATGTCCTGCGCGCCCTTCATCATGAGCAGCCCGTCGGGCCCGGTGATCGTGGACAGGCGGGGGCCTTCGCCGGTGACGAACCACAGATCCGCCCCCAGGGCCTGGGGAATCAGCAGGATGTCGGCGAAAAGGATCGCGGCGTCGAAGCCGAACCGCCGGATCGGCTGCATCGTCACCTCGGCGGCCAGTTCGGGAGTGTAGCACAGCGACAGGAAATCGCCCGCCTTGGCGCGGGTGGCCTTGTATTCCGGCAGATAGCGGCCCGCCTGCCGCATCATCCAGACCGGCGGAATGGCCTGCGTTTCCCCCGCGAGAGCCTTGAGCAGCTTTTTGGTCTGTGCCATGTGATCCTCTTTGCCTTGCGCATGTCCCGCGTTTTCGCCTGTCTGCCGATTTGCCGCAAGCCACTATGGCTTGTGGGGCGGATTTGACACGGGTAGATCTGAGGGATGAGCACGGATCTTCCCTCCCCCGCCAAACCCCTGCGCATCGGCACCCGCGGCTCTCCGCTGGCGCTGGCGCAGGCCAATGAGACACGCAGCCGTCTGGCGCAGGCCTTCGATCTGCCGGAGGAGGCATTCACGGTCGTGGTGATCAAGACCACCGGCGACCGGGTGCTGGACCGGCCGCTGAAGGAGATCGGCGGCAAGGGGCTGTTCACCCGCGAGATCGAGGAGGCGATGCTGGCCGGGGAAATCGACCTGGCGGTGCATTCGATGAAGGACATGCCGGTGCTGCAACCCGAGGGGTTGGTGCTGGACACCTACCTGCCGCGCGAGGATCCGCGCGACGCTTTCGTGTCGCTGCGGTTCGCGCAGCTTTCGGATCTGCCGAAGGGCGCGGTTCTGGGCTCGTCCAGTCTGCGCAGACGGGCGCAGATGGCGCATCGGCGCCCGGATCTGAAGCTGGTCGAATTCCGCGGCAACGTACAGACCCGCCTGCGCAAGCTGGAAGACCGTGTCGCCGATGTGACCTTTCTGGCGATGGCCGGGTTGAACCGCCTCGGCATGGCGGATGTCGCGCGTTCCGCGCTGGAGGTGAGCGATATGCTGCCCGAGGTGGCGCAAGGCGCGATCGGGATCGAACGGCGCGCCGACGACAGCCGCGCCGCCGCCCTGCTGGAAGCGATCCACGATATCCCCACCGCACAGGTGCTGGCTGCCGAACGCGCCTATCTGGCCGCGTTGGACGGATCGTGTGAAACCCCTATCGCCGGGCTGGCGGTGCTGGAGGGGGGCAGCGTCAAGCTGACCGGCGAAATCCTGCGCCCCGACGGCTCCGAAGTGCTGGGCGACAGCGCGATCGCGCCGGTGGAGGACGCCGCCGCGATGGGCGAGGCGCTGGCCAGGGGCCTGCGCAGCCATGCGCCCAAGGGGTTCTTCGACTGGCTTGCCGATTGAAGCGGCGCGGCCCGCGCTGATCGGGGCGGGCTATTCGTCCGGCGGGGCTTGCAGCCTGTCGGACATCCCGTAATCCCGGTAGATCGCGAAAACGCGTGCTCTGCGAAAGGCGGGCAATCCGCGTGCGGAAACGATGGCATGGCGCAGGGACGGGGCGTCGCCGGCCGCGATCAGTGTCATGTCGCTATCCGGGTGATTGACGCTGGAAAACCTTTCGCCGGGGCCAGTTCGGGGCGCCTGATCGTCCGAGGGCGCCCCGCTTTCGACGGCCACGATCAGGGCGGTGCCCGCGCGCACATCCAGGGGCAGGGCCGCGTCATCCTCAACGCCCGTCTCTCCCAGCAGGTGACCGATACGGATGCGATAATCGGCAAAATGGCGATTGCGTCCGGCGGACTGGGATTTCCTGTGCATCGGATCGCGCCGCCAGCGGGTGATCGCGGCCTCATCTTGCCAAAGCTGGTGGGAGAGCAGCGCGCCGTCGCGGCTGCGTGACCTGTACCTGTCGATCCACAAAAGTCCTTCGTGCCGCGCCAGCGCGGGGCGCAGCAGGTCTACCTGGCGGAAATAGTGATCCACATGGCCCTGCTTGGGAAGAACCTCGAAGAACAGGCCATCCATCGTCACGCTCCTTGCAATAGGTGCCGTTCGCGGCGTGCGCCGATGTTAAGGCGCATTTTCTGCCGCGGCCAGCCCGACATCGCCTTGGGCCACGGACACGGACTTGATCACGCCAAAGCAGCTCATGCCCGGTTGCAGCCCCAGCGCCGTCGCGGACCGGCGCGTGACGCGCGCCAGGATCAGATCTTCCCCCGCGCGCAGCTGTACCGTCACGCCCGGCCCCTGTCCGACATGCAGCGCGCTGACGGTCGCGGGCAGGATGTTGAGCGCCGAAAGCCCTTCGGGACGGGTGCGTGACAGGATGACGTCCTGCGCCTCGATCCTGATGCGCATGCGCGTACCGGGGGCGCCTGGCAGATGTGGCAGCAACAGCCGCCCCGCCGAGATCTGCACCTCCGTCAGGCCGTCGTCGTGGTGGGTCAGCAGCCGTCCGGTCAGCAGGGAACCCGCCTCCCGCACCCCCAGCAGGGGGACGGCGGCAGGGTCTGACAGGATCTCGGTCGCGGCGCCCGCGCGCAGGACGCGGCCTGCATCCATCACAACCACGGTCGTCGCAAGGCGGGCGACCTCGGACATCGCGTGGCTGACAAAGAGGATGGGCACGACAGTGTCGTCGCGCAGCCGTTCCAGATAGGGCAGGATCTCGGCCTTGCGGGCCTCGTCCAGCGCGGCCAGCGGTTCATCCATCAGCAACAGGCCGGGACGGCACAGCAGGGCGCGCCCGATGGCAACGCGCTGTTTCTCGCCCCCCGAAAGCGCCAGCGGTCGCCGCTCGAGCAGCGCGCCGATGCCGAGCATCTCGACGACATGCGCGAATTCCGCCCGGTCAGGTCGGGCTGCCTCGCGCCGCGCTGCGAACCAGCGGCCATAGCGCAGGTTCTGGCGCACGGTCAGATGCGGAAACAGCCGCCCTTCCTGAAAGACATATCCCAGGTGCCTGCGGTGCGGCGGCTGCCAGACCGGGCGATCGGCGCCGGGGCCGATGTGGCACAGAACCCTGCCATCCAGCGCGATGCGCCCGGCTTGCGGGCGCAGCAGCCCCGCCACGGCGTTCACCACGGTGGATTTCCCGGACCCCGACCGCCCGAACAGCGCGGTGACACCCGGCGGCGCAGTGAAATCGACATCGAGCGCGAAGCCGGGAAACGCGTGCCGAAGCTGGACCGAGAGGCTCATTTTCCGGCAATCCTCTGCGCCACGCGTGTCGCGATCCATTCGGAGGCCAGCAGCGCACCCATCGACAGCGCGATGGACACTGCCACCAGGCGCAGCGCCGCGCCTTCGCCACCGGGGATCTGAAGGAAGCCGTAGATCGCCGTGGGCAGGGTCTGCGTCTGGCCGGGAATGTTCGACACGAAAGTGATCGTCGCCCCGAATTCGCCCATCGCCTTGGCAAATCCCAGCAGGCTGCCCGCGATGATGCCGGGCAGGATCAGCGGCAGGGTGATGGTGGCAAAGACCCACAAGCGCGGCGCGCCCAGCGTGGCGGCGGCTTGTTCGAGCCTTGGGTCCACGGCCTCGACCGCCAGGCGGATGGCGCGCACCATCAGCGGGAATGCCATGATGCCCGCCGCCAGCGCCGCGCCGGTCCAGCGAAAGGCAAGCACCAGCCCGAGGGCGTTTTCCAGAAACGCGCCCACCGGCGCGCGCCGCCCGAAGGTCAGCAGCAGCAGATAGCCGGTGACGACCGGCGGCAGGATCAGCGGCAGGTGGACCAGGCCGTTCAGCAGGTGCCGACCGGGGAACCGCCCCCGCGCCAGCGCCAGCGCCACCGCGATCGCCAGCGGCAGGCTGAGGGCCGTCGCCCAGAAGGAAACGCGCAGCGACAGCGCGACGGCTTCCCATTCCTGTGGACCCAGCCACGTCACGCGCGCGATTTACCGCGCAAGGCCGAAGCCGTGTCTCTCGAAGACGGCGGCGGCGGGGGGGGAGCTCAGGAAATCCAGATAGGCGCGGGCGCCGTCGGCGCGCGTCTCGGCCATGATCGCGGCGGGGTAGACGATGGGCGGGTGGCTGTCGTCGGGGAACCGGCCAAGCACCTTGACGCCGGGGTCGGCCAGCGCATCCGTGGCGTAGACGATGCCCAGCGGCGCTTCGCCGGTCGAGACGAGTGCGAGGGCGGCGCGCACGTTGTCGGTCTGCGCCACGCGCGCGTCGACGTCTTGCCACAGGCCCAGCGATTGCAGCGCCGCCTTGCCGTAGATGCCCGCAGGAACCGCATCAACCAGCGCCATCGCCAGCCGACCCTCGGAGCCCAGCATTCCCGGCAGATCCAGCGCCGCCCCGAGGAGCGGCGGTCGCGCCGCGGCGGACGCTGACGCAGGGAAGGGCGCCGCTTGATCCGCGGGGGCAATCAGAACCAGGGAATTGCGCAACAGATCGATGCGGCTCCGCGCGCGCAGCAGCCCGGCGTCGTCCAGCACGTCCATCCAGGCGCTATTGGCCGAGATGAACAGATCCGCAGGCGCACCGGCGCTGATCTGGCGGGCCAACGCGGAACTGCCGGCGAAGGAAATGCGCACCGGGGCGCCGGTTTGCGCCGTCCATGCCTCCGACACCTCCTCCAGCGCTTCCTTGAGGCTGGCCGCGGCGAACACTGTCAGCGTGTCGTCGGCGCGTGCCGGTCCGGGCAGTGCCGTCGCAACCAGCGCGCAGGCCACGAGCAGCAGGGTGCCCATGGCGGTCGGCAGTCGGCGCAGCGGGGACAGGGACATGACGGGCCTTTCGCGGTGATATTCGCGGCAAATATCGCAGGCGGCAAAGGGGCGACGCAAGCGCCGAATGGTCGCCCCGTCGGGTGGATGTCCATGCGCACCGCAGCGAGAAGCCGAAGCATCGCGCCGCCACGCGCACGGCTGACCGCAGAGGGGGCGGCGGGGCTGGCCGAATTCGCCGCCGACCGGGCCGAGGTCATCCTGGGCAATCGCGTGATCTATGCCGACACGTTCGACGACGGGAGCTGCGTGACAGAGCGCAAGCGCAACAGCGCTGCCGCCAATGAGATCGAGAGCCTGCGTCGGGAAATCGCCGCGCGTATGGAAGGGCAGCGGTCTAGACCCGTGGTTCCGCCGCCCCGTCTGCCCCATGCGCCCGGCGCCGGGCGAACAGCGCCCGCACCATCGCGCGCGGTGCACGCCGCAGAAGATCGCCGCGCAGATCTCTGTATTCCAGATCGCCCGCCAGCAGGTCGAGGTAGCGCCGGGGCAGGGTCTGGCTGCGCGCGAAGCTGGCCTTGAACGCGGGTTTCATCGTGGGGGAAAAGATCAGGTGACGCCACAGGCGCGCCTCGGACAGGGAGGCGTGGATCGGACGCAGCGCGCGGCGGTATATGGCGAAGGCGCGCTCGGGGCGGGCTTCGGCGATTGCAGCCTGCGCGGCCCGGGCGGCCAGCCGCCCGCTGTCCATCGCCAGGGCAATGCCCTCGCCGGTGATCGGATCGACCAGCCCCGCCGCGTCGCCCGCAAGCAATACGCCCGCGCGCCCGGGCTTGCGGCGATAGGCACCGAAGGGAAGGAACTGCCCCTTGATGCGCGCGCCCGGATCGTCGATGCCGTGGCGTGCCAGATAGGCCGCAAGGTCGGCTTTCGGATTTGGGTTCTGCGACTGGATGCCCCCCACGCCGATCGTGGTGCCGTGCGCCTTTGGAAACGCCCAGCCATACCCCCAGGCCGCCGCGTCGAAATCGACCTCGACCGTTTCCGGGCCGGGGGGCGTCGCCTGCTCGGCCGGGGGCACCTCGACCTCGAGCCCGAAGCCGATCGTGGCCGGATCGAAGGCGCGCGCGAAAAGCGTCTTGGCGACCGCGCTGTTGACGCCATCCGCGCCGATCAGCACGCGGTAGCCGATGCGATCGCCGCCTTTGAGATCCACCTGCTTTCGGTCCGGGTGCACCTGTTGCAACCCCTGGCCGGTGATGAGCGTCACGCCGCGCAGTCGCGCATGGGCCAGCAGATGCGCATCGAGCGCGCGGCGCATCGTCAGATACATCACCGGCGCGTCGTCCATGCGGGCAAGTTCGCGCGTACCGGCAACGAATCGCATGGCGCGACAGGGGCGGAACAGCGCCGGGTCGTCGGGGGTCAGGCGATGGATGTCGCGCAGCAGGCGCACGCTGCGCCCGGTGAACAGCCCGCCGCAAAGCTTGTCGCGCGGAAAGGCGCTGCGATCGACGAGCAGCGTCGACAGGCCCGCATCCGCGGCGGTCACCGCGGCCGATGTGCCGCAGGGGCCCGCACCGATGACCACAACGTCGAAGGTTCTCATCCCGCTCGCCCTTTCGTGTCGGCGCCGTGTCTAGCGGTTTGCGCCAGCGCTGTCACCGTATGACCCGGAGGGCGCCGCGGAGAAGCGGGCATGAAAAAGGGCCCCGCAGGGCCCTAGGTCGTGGGGCTTGGCCCCGATGCGCGCCGGATGCTTTACAGCAGTTCCAGGTTGGTCGCGCTTTCGCGGCCGTCGCGGCCGGCTTCGATGTCGAAGCTGACTTTCGCGCCGTCGGCCAGACCGGTCAGGCCCGAACGCTCAACAGCGGAAATGTGCACAAAGACGTCTTTGCTGCTGCCCTCGGGGGCGATGAAGCCGAAGCCTTTGGTAGTGTTGAACCATTTTACGGTGCCAGTAGCCATCCGTAGTCTCCTTGCAGTATCTGCCCGCGGAAGTGCGGCAGGTCGGCTCGTCAGTGCATAATCGATAGACTGAGGCCGGTGAAGGAGACAGTGGTCGATAGTGTTAACGTCGCCCGGAAAAGATAGGGCCTTGCGGCCGCGTTTGCAGGAACATTAGCGCGGCCGCCGGCGATCTGTGCGCCCAGGGCACGGGCGCGGCGGCGGTTTCCTGCCGCCCCCGCGGGCGCCCGCGGCGCCTGGCGCGGCGATTACATCGCGGTGCGGAACTTGATGACATAGGGCGCGCCATCGGCCTTGGTGGCGGGGCCGTCATCGCTGGTGTTGCCGGTGCCGAAGTCGTAGGTGCCATTGCCGTTGGTCTCATAGTGCAGCATGGCGACATAGCCCTCGCCCCGCATGACATTGCCGTCGACCATCACCTTGACGTTCTGGGTGGTGCCGGCGGGCAGGGCGGTGTGGCCGATCGAAGCCGGGATGACGGGCTTGCCGTTCTCGACGGCGTGCAGAACGACATAACCGGGCTTGTCCATCATGATGGAGGGGAAGGTGATGGCCCGCGGCGAGAAGCTGGCGCCCTCGACCATCAGGTTCAAATGGCCCGCGGACGCGGCGGAGGCGACGAGCGTGACTGCTGTTGCGGCGGCAAAAGTGATCTTTTTCATGGATAGGCTCCTTCTGTTGAATTCGGGCTGATGACTTCGGGTTCGATGGCGTAGTCACGTGGCACCGCATCCAAAAGTTTCACCACGTCGGGAATTCCGGGTAAAAATTTGCGGCGGGAAAGCACCCTGCCGCCCCGCAAGGCCAGAAAGGGCGGGCGGTGAGCCGGGCATCGCAATCGCGAACGGCCGCCGCAGGGGGGCTGCGGCGGCCGTTGGGCATTGCGGAAACAGCTGGAAACGCTGTCTGACCGGGGGTCAGAGGCGGCCGGTCAACGCCAGTATCAACAGAACGATGAGGATCAAGCCCAGGATGCCCGAGGGGCCGTACCCCCAACCGCGGGAATAGGGCCAGGCGGGAATGACAGCGATCAGCAAAAGCACGATTATGATCAGAATGATTGTCGAAGTGCCCATGGTAGTCGTCCTTGGTTATTCGGGGCACATGCTTGTCCCCGAATGGTGAACGTCTTTCCGGGCACCCCGGTTCCCTTTCGGCGGCGATCCGCCTGCGCTATCTGACGAATTTCTTGTGCTTCACGCGCTTGGGTTCCAGCGCATCGGCGCCCAGACGGCGTTTCTTGTCCTCTTCGTAATCCTCGAAATTGCCCTCGAACCATTCGACATGCGCCTCGCCCTCGAAGGCCAGGATATGCGTGCAGATCCGGTCGAGGAAGAAACGGTCGTGAGAGATCACGACGGCGCAGCCCGCGAAATCGACGAGCGCATCCTCGAGCGCGCGCAGCGTTTCCACGTCCAGGTCGTTTGTCGGCTCGTCGAGCAGCAGCACGTTGCCGCCCGATTTCAGCAGCTTGGCCATATGCACGCGGTTGCGTTCACCGCCCGACAGCTGGCCGACCTTTTTCTGCTGATCGCCCCCCTTGAAGTTGAAGGCCGAGCAATAGGCGCGGGAGTTCATCTGCGCGTCGCCAAGCTGGATGATCTCCCCGCCCGAGGAGATTTCTTCCCACACCGTGGCGTTGGGGTCGAGCGCGTCGCGCGACTGGTCGACGTAGGACAGCTGTACCGTGTCGCCGTATTCGACGGTGCCGTCGTCGGGCTGTTCCTGTCCGGTCAGCATGCGGAACAGCGTCGTCTTGCCCGCGCCGTTGGGGCCGATCACGCCGACGATGCCGCCCGGCGGCAGGGCGAAGGACAGATCTTCCACCAACAGCTTGTCGCCCATCGCCTTGCGCAGGTTCTCGACCTCAATCACCTTGCCGCCCAGGCGCGGGCCGTTGGGGATGATGATCTGCGCGCGGCCCAGCTTTTCACGCTCGGACTGGTTGGCGAGGTCGTTATAGGCGTTGATCCGGGCCTTGGACTTGGCCTGCCGCGCCTTGGCGCCCTGGCGCATCCACTCAAGCTCCCGCTCCAGCGTCTTCTGCTTGGCCTTGTCCTCGCGCGCTTCCTGCTGAAGACGCTTGGCTTTCTGTTCCAGCCAGCTGGAATAGTTGCCTTCCCACGGCACGCCGCGGCCGCGGTCAAGTTCGAGAATCCACGAGGTGATATCGTCGAGGAAATAGCGGTCGTGGGTGACGACCAGGATGGTGCCCTTGTAGTCCATCAGATGCTGTTGCAGCCAGGCGATGGTTTCCGCGTCCAGGTGGTTGGTCGGCTCGTCGAGCAGCAGCATTTCGGGTGCATCCAGCAGCAGCTGGCACAGCGCCACGCGGCGCTTTTCGCCGCCCGAGAGCGTGTCGACCGAGGCGTCGTCGGGCGGGCAGCGCAGAGCCTCCATCGCGACGTCGATCTGGCTGTCGAGATCCCACAGGTTCTGGCTGTCGATCTCGTCTTGCAGCCGGGCCATCTCGTCGGCGGTCTCGTCCGAGTAGTTCATCGCCAGCTCGTTGTAGCGATCGAGGATGTCGCGCTTGGCCTTGACGCCCTCCATCACATTGCCGCGCACGTCGAGCGCGGGATCGAGCTCGGGCTCCTGCGGCAGGTAGCCCACGCGCGCGCCCTCGGCGGCCCAGGCTTCGCCGGTGAAATCCTTGTCGATGCCGGCCATGATCTTGAGCAGCGTCGACTTGCCGGCGCCGTTGACGCCGACGACACCGATCTTGACGCCGGGCAGAAAGGACAGGCGAATGTTCTCAAAGGTTTTCTTGCCGCCCGGATAGGTCTTGGAAACGCCGTCCATATGATAGACGTACTGGTAAGAGGCCATTCGATCGCTCCGCTCCTGAGGGTTTGGCACTGTCTATTGATTGCGGATCGGGGATTCAATCGCCAAGCATGGGAACAAGCAATGCTGGCCGTGGCCATTGCGATGGGGTATCGGGCCGGGGGTCCGATGAAAACCCGTCGCAAAAAGCTTCTGAAAGCGGTCTGCGGCGAATGGGGAAGCAGGGAAATTGACGATGGTGGACGCGCCACCCGAAAGCGACGGCCGGGCCGTTCAGGCGGCCAGGCCCACCGGGGCGTTGCCGTGGCGCGCCGACATGCCCTTGGCGCGACCGGGCCAGGTGATCGGCCTGCTTGGCGGTTCGTTCGATCCCGCGCATGAGGGGCACGTCCGGTTGACGCAGGAGGCGCTGAAGCAATTCGGCCTCGATCGGGTCTGGTGGCTCGTCAGTCCCGGCAACCCGCTCAAGCAGCAGGGGCCGGCCGCGATGGGGCGCCGCATGGAGCGCGCCGGCAAGGTCATGCGCCATCCCCGGGTGGAAATCACCGGGCTGGAGGCCGATCTGGGCACGCGCTATACCGCGCAGACGCTGCGGATGCTGGTGCGGCTTTATCCGGGCGTGCGTTTCGTCTGGCTGATGGGCGCCGACAACCTTG
This sequence comes from Brevirhabdus sp., assembly GCF_052826345.1. Classification (NCBI taxonomy): domain Bacteria; kingdom Pseudomonadati; phylum Pseudomonadota; class Alphaproteobacteria; order Rhodobacterales; family Paracoccaceae; genus Brevirhabdus; species Brevirhabdus sp. The sequence goes on from NZ_JBRBUA010000128.1 coordinate 46,997, forward strand.
CCACGCTGCACCATTGGCAGGACTGGCAGTGGATCATGCAGAACATTCCCGTCGGCGTGCTGGCGCGGCCCAAGCAGCGCCTTTCGGCCCGGCTGTCACCGGCCGCCCGCCGGTTTCGCCGGGCCAAGCTGCCCGACGGGCAGGCGCGCAGGCTGGCCAGCGCCGCCCCGCCGGTCTGGAGCTTCGTCAACATGCCGATGCTTGACATTTCCTCCACGAAAATGCGTATCCGCGGGGACTGGCCACAGGAAAGCTGAGCGATGAAATTTCCCGTGATGGATCCCGAAACTTCGTCCCCGTGCCCTTGCCGACATCGGGGTCGCGCGCTTTATTCACCGGCATGAGTGCAGATTTCAAATCACCGCGACGCTGGGTGCTTGGCGGGATCGGTGCCGGGGTCGGTGCCGCGGCCGCGGGCGGGGCGCTGGCCGAACCCCTCACGTCCTCGCCGCGCCCGCTGCCGCGCCTCGCAAAGGCCGACCGCAACCGGCCGCCGGATCTTGCGGAGGTCGTGGCGGCGGCGCGGCTGACGGGGCAGGTGGGCTGTGTGGTGGCGGATCTGCAAACCGGCGAGATTCTGGAATCCTACAACCCGCATGCCCCGATGCCCCCCGCGAGCGTGGCCAAGACCCTGACCACGCTTTACACGCTGGACACGCTGGGGCCGGGATACAGGTTCACCACGCGGGTGATCGCCTCCGGCCCGATGACCGACGGCATCGTGCAGGGCGACATCATTCTGGCGGCGGGGGGCGACCCGTCGTTGAGCACCGTCGAGCTGGGCGATCTGGCGAACAAGCTGCAAAAGGCGGGTGTGCTCGGGCTGACCGGCAAGTTCCTGGTGTCCGACGCAGGGATCGGGCGCATCGCGCAGATCGATCCCGCGCAGCCCGCGCATGTCAGCTACAACCCGGCCGTCGAGGGGCTGAACCTCAACTACAACCGCGTCTTCTTCGAGTGGAAGCGCGAAAACGGCGAATACAGCACCACGATGGAGGCGCGCACCGTCGGCTACAGCCCGGCTGTCGATATCGCCTATATCACCGTCGAGGACCGCAGCACGCCGGTTTACACCTATCGCAGCGACGGGCTGCGCGACGCCTGGACCGTGGCCCGCGGCGCGCTTGGCAAGGGCGGGGGGCGGTGGCTGCCCGTGCGTCAGCCCGCGCTCTACGCCGCCGACGTTTTCCGCACGCTGGCACGCGCGAACGGGCTTGAGCTGCCCGCCGTCGAGCGGCTGGCGGGCGATTTGCCGGGCGACGGCGTGGTTCTGGCCGACAGCATCAGCGAGCCGCTCAACAAGACGTTGACGTCCATGCTTCTTTATTCGACCAACCTGACGGCGGAGGTTCTGGGGCTGAATTCGACCCTGCGCCGCAGCAGGCCGATCGAGACGCTGAAACATTCCGCCAGCCACATGAATGAATGGCTGCGCTACCGGATGCATGCGACGAACCCGATGATGGTCGATCATTCGGGCCTTGGCGGCGCCTCGCGCGTGACGGCCAACGACATGGTCCGGGTGCTGACCACCGGGGGGCTGAACGGACAGTTGCAGCCCTTGCTGAAGTCGATCGCGATGCGCGATGAGAACTACCGTGTGGTCAAGAACCATCCCGCCAAGGTGGTGGCCAAGACCGGAACGCTGAACTTCGTAAGCGCGCTGGCAGGCTATATCACCGCCCCCGACAAGCGGGAGCTGGTCTTCGCCATTTTCACCGCAGATCTGGACCAGCGTTCGGAACTGGATCGTGAAGAGCGCGAAAGCCCCGAGGGCGGCAAGGCGTGGCTCTCACGGTCGCGGCGGCTGCAATCGACGCTGCTGCGCCGCTGGGCGAATGTGTATAACGCTTGAAGGGGGGCGGATAGTGGGGGCGCCCGCGCGGGACGTCAGACGCCGACCTGCGCGCCGCGCAACAGCTGCACGCCGTTGATTTGCCAGCCATCGCCGTTTTCGGCCATCTCATAATCCGGAAAGTGGAACCCGCCGTCTTCATCGGTCACCGTGATTTTCTGGTGAAGCGCAGGTGGGAACGGCCGCCCGTCCTGCCAGGGCAGGACGGGCCGGGGCTGGTCAGGCAGGTGCGGACGCCAGGGCGTTTTCGATGAGTTGCGCGGACTCCGCGATCCCGTAAAGCGCGATGAATCCGCCGAAGCGCGGGCCCTGGCTGGCGCCCAGCAGGACCTCGTAAAGCGCCTTGAACCAATCGCGCAGCGGCTCGAATCCGTGCTCTTTGCCGACGGCAAAGACCATCGATTGCAGAGTATCCGCATCCGTCGCGCCATCCCAATGGCGCAGCCGCCCGGCCAGATCCTGCATTGCGGCGCGTTCCTGCGCTGTCGGGGCGCGATAGGTGCGGGTGGGTTTCTCGACATCGTTGTAATAGCGCACGGCAAAACCCGCGGCGGCGTCCAGGTCCGGGTGGGTGTCGGGCGAGGCCTGCGGCGCATAGCGGCGGATGAACCCCCAGAGCGCATCCTTGTCCTCGGCCGCGGAAACCGACGCCAGGTTCAGCAGCATCGCGAACGGCACCTCAAGGTTGGAGACGGGCGGATTGCCGCCGTGGACATGCCAGACGGGATTGCCGAGCCGGGCTTTTTCGTCCTGATCGGCGAAGGCGCGCAGCTGTTGGTGGTATTCATCCACGGCCTTGGGAATCACGTCGAAATGCAGCCGCTTGGCGGTCTTGGGCTTTTGGTACATGAAATACGACAGGCTTTCGGGACTGGCGTAGGTCAGCCATTCCTCCATGCTCAGCCCGTTGCCCTTGGATTTGGAGATTTTCTGGCCCTTGTCGTCCAGGAACAGCTCATAGTTGAAAAGCTCGGGCCCTCGGGCGCCGAGCGCCCGGCAGATTTTCGACGAGAGCGCGGCCGAGGGGATAAGATCCTTGCCGTACATTTCATAATCGACGTCAAGCGCGGCCCACCGCATGCCCCAGTCGGGTTTCCATTGCAGCTTTACATGGCCGCCGGTGACGGGCAGCTCGACCTTTTCGCCGCCGGGTTCCTGATAGACGATCGTGCCCTTGTCGAGATTGCGTTCCAGTGTAGGGACTTGCAGAACGCGGCCGGTCTTGGGGCTGATCGGCAGAAAGGGCGAATAGGTGTGCACGCGATCGGCGTCCACGCCGCCGAGGCTGGGCAGCATGATCTCCATCACCTTGTCGAACCGTTCGAGCACACGCAGCAATGTTTCGTCGAACCGGCCCTCGGCGTAGTAGTCGGTGGAGGACGCAAATTCATAATCGAATCCGAACTGGTCCAGAAACGCACGCAACCGCGCGTTGTTGTGGCGGCCGAAGCTGTCGTGTGTGCCGAAGGGATCGCGCACCTTGGTCAGGGGCAGGTGCAGATCTTCATGCATCTGTTCCTGCATCGGCACGTTCGTCGGCACCTTGCGCAGCCCGTCCATGTCGTCGGAAAAGCACAGCAGCTTTGTCGGGATGTCGGATATCGTCTCGAACGCACGACGCACCATCGTGGTGCGCGCCACCTCGCCGAAGGTCCCGATATGCGGCAGGCCGGAGGGGCCGTAGCCCGTCTGAAACAGCACATACCCCTTTTCGGGCGCGCCCTTCGCGTAGCGTTTGAGAAGGCGGCGCGCCTCTTCAAAGGGCCAGGCTTTGGACATCATCGCCGTTTCACGCAGGTGGGACATGTTCTCTTTGCACTTTTCATGAAGCTCCGGACCCCATGCCCGGCTGCGCATCCTCCCTATTGCCGCGACGCGGAGAGGTCAATAATGAGGAGGAAAGCACCGCTTGGAAGGAAACCCGCCGTGGCCGATACCCCCTTGTCGCTGAATCCGCAGGACGCGCTTGTCGCCATCATGGTTGCTGTCAGCGCCTCCGACGAAACCGTCCGCACGAAGGAATTGCTGACGATCCAGCAGATCGTGAACGATCTGCCGGTGTTCGACGGCTACGATCAGGAGCGGCTGACGGCGGTTTCCATCACCGTGTTCCGGCTGTTCGACGACGAGAACGGCCTCGACGCGCTGTTCAAGCTGGTCAAGGACGGGCTGCCCGAACGGCTGTTCGAAACGGCCTATGCGCTGGCCTGCGATGTCGCCGCCTCGGACGGGCTGCTCCGCGACACCGAGTTGGAGTTTCTGGCCGAGGTCCGGTATCAGCTGGATATCGACAGGCTGCATGCGGCGGCGATCGAGCGGGGGGCGCGGGCGCGCCACATGCGCCTGTAGCAGGCGGGCAGGTGTAGCAGGGTCGGCAGGGCGGCCCCCGGGAGGGTCGTGCCAACGATTTTCCATGCTTCTTTAACGGCCTTTTAACCACGGGATGCTATGTCGCTGGCCGTCCGGGCACCGCCGTTGACGCCATTCCAGCAGAGCAGTCGAGGCGCGCGCGGTCAGAGATCCGCGCGCTCGCGTGGTCTGTCGGTCCAGATGCGGTGTCTTTCATGAAGAGGGAACCTGCAAGATGCCGATCATTGACAGCGCCGACCTGATGCCGCCGCCCTTTGCCGACGGGCTGGATGTCTATTCCAGCGGTGACGGGACACCGGGCGATGCGACCTACGCGGGTGCGGCCAATGCCGCCGTGGTCCCGGCGGACCAGGATTTCGGCAGCTGCCTGGAAATGCTGAAAACGGACACGGTTCAAAAACTGCGTTACACCGGTGAGACGCCGCTTTTGCCCGGCTGCTATCTGAGAATTTCCGCACGCGTCAAAGCGATCAGCGGCAATCTGCCGTCGGTGCGTATCGCCGGTTGGGCCGGTGCCGCAGGAGGCGCCCATGTCACCGGCCTGACGGAGGTGACGACGGCGAGCAAGCTCGATACATACGGCAAAGTCGTGACGATCGAGGCGATCGTGGGAACCGGCGCGCGCAACGGGGTGGAGCTGATCTGGGGGATGCAGCCCGATTACGGCCATTTCGGACTGGATCTGACCGGCGCGAACGGCGGATTGCTGCGGATCGAAAACCTGAAGATCGAAGACGTCAGCGCGCAATTCGTGCGCGAGATGTTGAACGTCGTGGACGTCAAGGATTTCGGCGCCATCGGGGACGGCGCCGCCGATGACGCCCCCGCCTTCCTGGCAGCCGATCAGGTGGCGGACGGTCGGCGCGTGCTGGTGCCCGACGGCGTTTTTCGTCTGGCTCAGAGTGTTACCCTCAACAGCCGCGTCGAATTCCGGGGCAGGATCGAGATGCCGACCGATGCGATCCTCGCGTTGACCAAGAATTTCGATCTTCCCAGTTATATCGATGCCTTCAAGGACGAAGCTCTGGCGTTTCGCAAGGCGTTTCAGGCGCTGTTCAACAATGTCGACCACGACAGCCTCGACCTGTGCGGGCGTCGTATCGACGTGGATGCGCCGATCGACATGCAAGCGGCTGTGTCGAACAAGACCAGTTGGGCCGTGCGCCGCGTGATCCGCAACGGCCAGTTCAACGTGGTGGCCAGCCCGGCCTGGAACACGATCACGGTCAGTTCGCAGGCACGCTACTCGATCTCCGACAAGTTGCGGCTGACGAATGTGGTCAATGTCGCCAACATTCCGGTCGGCTCCCTGGTCACGGGCAAGGGCGTGGGGCGCGAAGTTTACGTGAAGGACCGCAATATCGGAGCGGCGACGCTGACGCTCAGCCAGCCACTGCATGACGCGGCCGGGACCAATGTGTATCAGTTCCAGCGCTTTCAGTATCTGCTGGATTTCAGTGGCTTCAGCTCGCTTTCGAAACTGGAACTCTCGGACATCGAGTTTCAGTTGGACGGGAAGGCTTCCGGCATCATGTTGGCGCCGGACGGATTGACCTTTCATCTGCGCGACTGCTTTCTGACGAAACCGAAAGATCGCGGCATTACCTCTATCGGGCGCGGCTGTCAGGGAATGTTGATCGACCGGTGCAACTGGGTATCCAGCGAGCAGAGCCTGGCGGCCGAAGACCGGGTCACGATCGGCATGAATACCAATGCCAACGATAACAAGATTCGCGACAATCGTTTCGTGAAATTCCGCCATTTCGCCGTGATGAACGGATCGGGCCATATTTTCGTTGGCAATCATTGGTTCCACGGCGATACGCGCAACAACGGTCTCAGGCTGGCGGGACTGGTGCTCACGCAGCCGAATGTGAAAACGCAGATAACCGGAAATTATATCGACAACAATTATATAGAATGGACGAATGAACATGACGCAGAGCCTGAACACAACAGCGAACTCAGCTTCGGTGGCCTGACTGTCACTGGTAATATATTTACGGTCAACGATGTGAGTCCCTGGTTCAATTGGTTTGTAATCAAGCCATTCGGCCCGGGACATTACATCCAGGGCCTGAACATATCCGGCAACGTTTTCAAGGCGATCAACGGATCGATCACCCGGGTGGACAAAGTGGATGAGAGTCTCGCACCGCTGGACGCGTCGCGGCATCGCAATATCGTGGTTGAAGGAAATACTTTCAACTCGATCGACCAAATCATCTCGAACCCGGTTACGCTGCCCTTCGAGCAGGAGACCGCGTCGGACAGATGGACGGTCGATTTCGCCGGTTATCTTCCCTTTTCCGGCGAATGCCGCACGGTCCAATCCGTCGTCCTGCGTAATCCCATCCGCAACGCCAGTAATGTGAAGGTTTTTCCGGGTCATTATGTCGAAACCCAAATGGGAACCCTGCGAACAAAAGTCCATCTGAACTGGTCGCAGGCGGTGAAAGGTAAGGCTTGGGTTACCGCAAGAGCAGATAACCCGACCTGAATTGCGCGCGCGTTCGCAGCTGCCAAGGCCGTCGGGGATGGGGCGAGGACCGCTTTGTTCTTCGGCGATACGATCCGGATCTCGTCTCATGATTTAGAATTCAAGCCAGGTTCTAAAGCGAATCAACGCCGCCGTGCCCTTGGCTTTATGCGCCTGAACAGTGGGATGATTGCGAATGTTGAGGTCGCCTGCTGCAATGTCGCTCACCTGTCGTTTTTGCATGAAGCGCCATGGATGATATGGCGCGAATTCGGGCCCTGGACCTTGCTCCGAAGACAGCGCGAGCGACGCGCCAATGATTACCGGATAGCGGCCGCCGATGTCGATTTCTTTCCGAAAAACTGGCGCTTTGCCTGCTCGAAAAGACGATGAAGGAAAGTCGGCCATAAATTGTTCCATCCCGGATGATCACATAAGTCCTCGGCGATCTGCGCTGTTCATGGCAAGATCGGTTCTGAGAGACGTCCAAGGCGGAGCACGATCATGCTGATCCATCTTCACAAGCAAGCCACGACGACGCCCAGAATACGGGCCCTGATCCAGGCGAGCGCGGAGCCTGCGCCGGTTCTGGCGGAGCGCTTCGGCATCACGGAGCAGACCGTCTATAAGTGGCGCAAGCGCGCCAGCGTCGAGGATCGCAGCCACACACCGCATCGGCTACAAACGACATTGACGCCCGCGCAGGAAGCCGTCGCGGTGGCCTTGCGCAAGACGCTGCTGGTCTCGCTGGATGACTTGCTGGCGGTGGTGCGGGAGTTTCTCAATCCGAACGCGTCACGCTCGGGTCTCGACCGCTGCCTGCGTCGGCATGGCGTGAGCAACCTGCGCGATCTGAAGGCTGAGGTCCCCCGGCCGAAACACAGCGCCTTCAAAGCCTATGAGCCCGGCTACATCCACATCGACGTGAAATACCTGCCCCAGATGGCGGATGAAACATCACGGCGCTACCTCTTCGTGGCGATCGACCGGGCGACCCGCTGGGTCTTCATCCGCATCTTCGAAGCAAGGACTGCGGCCAACGCCCGCCGTTTCCTTCGGGATCTGGAACGCGCCTGCCCCCTCTGCATCCGCACCATTCTTACGGATAATGGAAGGGAGTTCACCGACCGGCTGTTCGGCCTGCGCAAGCGCACCGCAACGGGCGCGCACGAGTTCGACACGCTCTGTGAGGCCCTCGACATCGAGCACCGCCTGACACCGCCGAAATCACCGCAGACCAACGGCATGGTGGAGCGGTTCAACGGACGCATCGAGGAGGTGCTGCAAAGCCACCACTTCCGATCGGGCGAAGAACTGGAAACGACGCTCCACCGCTATGTCTGGCTCTATAACCAGCAGCTCCCTCAATCGGCCTTGGGAAGCAAGACGCCCTTGCAGGCGATGAAAGACTGGCACAATCGCAAGCCGAAGCTGTTCAAGAAACAGCCATACTACCTGCCGGGATGTGACAC
>NZ_JBRBUA010000129.1:0-30009 GCF_052826345.1 Brevirhabdus sp.
CGACGCCAACCTGTTGCAGCGGCTGACAGGCTACAAGCCGCAGACCGATTTCAAGGACGGGATCGCCCGGTTCGTCACGTGGTTTAAGGATTATTATGGTAAATAATCTGTAACCACGGTCTGGATTTGAGTATTTCAGACCAAGAAGAACGCCCGAGGGGCCCGTCGGCTGAGGGCCCCTTCGGCTGCCCCGTCAACTGAGGGCCTTATCGGCTGAAATGCTCAAATTTTTCTAAAACCCTCTGCTATAGCCACAGCTTCGCCACCCGCAGGCCACCTGCGCCCCACCCGCACCATAATTTTGCAAATCCGTAATTGCATATCTACCCAAGGGCGATTTACCGCCCCGGGGAGCGATGACAATGGCCTGGCTGAAGCACAAAACCACACTCGCGGGCGATCTGCCCCATATGGCGGGGATCACCGCGCTCGATGGGCTGACGATCGGCGCGAACAGCTATGTCTACCTCGGCTCGGAACGCGACGACGGGCTGAGCGTGTTTTCCCTGGCCCCCGGTGATCCCGCGCGCTTTGCCGATCAGCTTGGCGCCAGTTCCAGGCGCGGCACCTTCGGGTTGAACGACATCGAGGTTCTCAGCCTCTCGGATCAGGACGTTCTGCTGCCCGCGGGCATGTGGGACGACCGGCTGGCGATCCACCGCATCGACGCGGGCGGCGGTTTGGGCGGGCTGAAACAGCTGGGCGCCGACAGCGCGCTGATCGGCGCGATGGAACTGATCCAGCCGGTCCAGGTCGCCGACCGCAGCTTTCTGATCGCGGCGCAGCGCGGCCAGGAGGGGTTCCGCAGCTTTCGCCTGCGCGATGACCTGTCGCTGGAACACCGCCGCCATGTCGCCGACACCGATGCCACCTATGCCCAGGACGTCACCGCGATGACGGGGGCCCAGATCGCCGGGCGCAGCTTTTTCTTCACCGGCTCCGCCGAGGCGGGGGTCAGCTCCTACTGGATGGGCAAATGGGGCAACGTCAAGCACCGCGACAGCCTGGGCGCCGAAGACGGCTGGGGCATCACCGCGCCCAGCGTGATGGAAACCGCCGTGGTCAACGACACGGGCTTCCTGCTGGTCGGCGCGGCCGAAGCGGGCAGCCTCAGCGTGCTGCGCGTCAACCCCTGGGGCGGGCTCTTTCAGGAAGACCACCAGCTCGACAGCCTGACCACCCGCTTCGACGGGATCACCGCGCTGGAAACCGTCTCTTTGCAAGGGCGCAGCTTTGTCCTGGCGGGCGGCAGCGACGATGGCATCACCCTGTTCGAACTGGCGCCCGACGGCCAGCTCTTTGAATTGCAGACCCTGGCCGACAGCGATGCGACGACGCTCGGCGACATCTCGGCGATCCATGCGCAGCCGGTGGGCAATGAGGTGCAGATCTTCGTGGCCAGCGCGGCCGAGCCGGGGCTGACGCAGTTCACCTTCACCCCCGGCCCGCTGGGCGAAAGCCTTGCGGGGCGCAACGGCGCCGACCGGCTGACGGGCGGCGCGCGCGACGATCTGCTGACCGGCTTTGGCGGCGACGACCGGCTTTCGGGCGGCGCGGGCGACGACCGGCTGATCGACGGCGCGGGCGTCGATGTGATGATCGGCGGCGCGGGGGCGGATGTCTTCGTCTTCGTGCAGGACAGCCGCATGGACCAGGTGCGCGATTTCACCCCGGGCGAGGACAGGCTCGACCTGTCCGATTTCCCCCTGCTCTATGACATGGAGCGGCTGCAATTCACGCAGAAGGACTACGGCGTTCTGATTCGCTACGGCGCCGACCGCTTCCGGCTGGAGGCCGAGGAAGGCCAGCTGCTGGTCGAGGATCTGAGCGCGGGGGATTTCGTGTTCTAGCAGGCTTCTTCTGGTCCGAAATATCCCCGCCGGAGGCAAGTCTCCAAGATCCCGTTGCCTGCGGCGCGGATATTTATTCTCCGATGAGGGACGTCCCTACCGCCCCACCGCCACATAGGCCTCGAACCCCGCCTCCTGCACATCGGCTTTCGCATAGACGTTGCGCAGGTCGGCCATGCGCGGGGTGGCCATTTCCGTGGCCAGGCGCTTCAGGTCGAGGGCGCGGAATTCGTTCCATTCGGTCAGGATCACCAGCGCATGGGCGCCTTCGGCGGCCGCATAGGGATCGTCGTGCCAGGTGACGCCGGGCAGCAGGGCCTCGCCCTCGTGGCGGCCCTGCGGATCGACCACGCAGACCTGGGCGCCGCCGCCGACCAGCGCGGGCACGATGGTCAGGGACGGCGCGTCGCGCATGTCGTCGGTGTTGGGCTTGAAGGTCACCCCCAGCACCGCGATGCGCCTGCCGTTGAAGCTGCCGTCGCACAGGTCGCGCAGCTTTTCGATCATCCGCCGCTTGATGCTTTCGTTGACGCGGATCACCGCCTCGGTGATTTCCATCGGCATGGCATGGTCCTGGCCGATGCGGGCCAGCGCCTGGGTGTCCTTGGGAAAGCACGACCCGCCGTAGCCGGGGCCCGCGTGCAGGAACTTGTTGCCGATGCGCCCGTCGAGCCCCATCCCCTTGGAGACCTTCTTGACGTCGGCGCCGACCTTTTCGCACAGCGCCGCGATCTCGTTGATGAAGGTGATCTTGGTCGCGAGAAAGGCATTGGCGGCGTATTTGATCATCTCGGCCGATTCCAGATCGGTGGTGACGATCGGGAAATCGCGCAGGTAGAGCGGGCGGTAGATTTCTTCCATCACCTTTGCCGCCCGGTCGGACTGCACCCCCACGACAACGCGGTCGGGCTTCATGAAATCGTCGATCGCCGCGCCCTCGCGCAGGAATTCCGGGTTGGAGGCGACGTCGAATTCGGCCTGCGGATTGGCCGCGGCGATCACCTCGGCCACCTGGCGGTTGGTGCCCACCGGCACGGTCGATTTGGTGACCACGACGGTGTAGCCCCGGATCGCATGGGCGATCTCCTCGGCGGCGGCCATCACGTAGCTGAGGTCGGCATGGCCGTCGCCGCGGCGCGTGGGGGTGCCCACGGCGATGAACACGGCCTCGGCCTCGGCCACGGCGGTTTTCAGATCGCCGGTGAACGACAGCCGCCCGGCCTCGACGTTGCGCGCCATCAGCGCATCGAGCCCCGGCTCGAAGATCGGCACCTCGCCGCGGCCGAGCTTTTCCAGCTTGGCCGGGTCCTTGTCGACGCAGACCACCTCATGTCCGAAGTCGGAAAAACACACCCCCGACACGAGGCCCACATAGCCGGTTCCGATCATTGCAATGCGCATGGGTGCTGGGCCTCCTGAAAATCCTTGCAAGGGGGATGCGGGATGCGCGGGAGGCTGTCAATCGGGCAGGCAGCCCAAGGGCGCAATGAGAACCTGCCTGCGGAAGGCGCGTCACATTCTGCCCCCGTCGCTTACAAGAGACGGCGGGCAGCACGCAAAAGACGGTGCCAACAAAAATTAACTATGATGTCTACTCCTTGTCACAGGGTGTTCCAAGCCGCGGTGGCTTCTGATCCTGGAGCTGATGAGCCGACGCCGCGCCGCGCGGGCCGGTCTGGTCGCGGCCCTCAGGGCCTTCCCAGGATCTTTTCACCCTTTCCGGCCCCTTTTCCGGCCCTTCGCCCGCTTTTCCGACCCCGCTTTTCGCCGCAACCCTCTCTTAACTTCTGTGCCCTAGCCTTGCGGCGATGATCGTTTCGCACCGGCATCGCTTTGTTTTCTTTTCCAACCCCAAGACGGGGTCGGAATCGATCCGCCGCATGCTCGCCCCCTGGAATGAGGTCGCGGTGCGCCCCTACCGCGCGGCCGCGCCCTTCTACCCGCATATGTCCCCGGCAGAGGCATATGTGGCCTTTCAGCGGGCCGGGTGGGATTTCACCGCCTATCGCCGCATCACCTGCCTGCGCGACCCCTACCCGCGGCTGGTGTCGCTTTATCGCATGATCGCCGCGGTCGACGGGATCTGGCGCCTGCGGCAGCGATGGGGGCGGCCGCTGGGGCTGGGGGCGCCTTCCTTCGCGCGCTGGCTGGCGGCGGCGCGGCCGCGCGGGCGCGGCGGCGGCGGGCGGGCGCATCAGCGCTGGCGCAGGCACGGGGCCTGGTCCGCAGAGGCCTGGACCGGCGGCGGTCGGCTGATCACCGATGTGCTGCGGCTGGAACATCTGGGCCGCGATCTGCCGCCACTGATGACCGAGCTGGGGCTGACCGATCCGGCGCAGGCCCCCTCCCCCGCGATCCCCTGGGACAACCGCCGCACGGCGGCGGATTGGCGCGGCTATTACACCGCCGCCAGCGCCCGCCTGGTCGCGCGCCGATATGCCTGGGATTTTACGCATTTTTACCCCGGTGCAGATCAACGCTTTCTTCAGGAATTAAAGGCAGGCTGAGGGGACATAGGCTTCAATCCCCTTGTAAAGGCACATATAGATGCACTCCGACGTGGTCATCGTCATCCCCACCCTCAACGAGGCCGCGCATCTGGACGCGGTGCTGCACGACCTGCGCGGCAGTGGCGGCAGTGGCGGCGACGACGTGCAGGCCCCCTTGTGGATCATGGATGGCGGCAGCCGCGATGCCACGCGGCGCATCGCCACCCGCTGGGCGCGCGACTGGCCCGCGGTGTCGCTGCATGACAATCCGCAAGGCAACCAGGCGGCGGCAGTCAACCTGGCCGCGCGCCGGGCCCGGCAACAGGGCGCGCGGGTGCTGATCCGGCTGGATGCCCATGCGCGCTATCCGGCGGGCTTCGTGGCCGGGCTGGTCGACAGCCTGCACCAAAGCGGCGCCGACAGCGTCGTGGTGCCGCTGATCGCGCAGGCAGACACGGTTGCAAATACCGGCGCAAATACGGGCGCGAATACGGGCGCCCCCTGGGCACAGGCGGCGGCGCGGCTGCAACGGGGATGGCTGGGGCATGGCGGGGCCGATCACCGGCGTCCGGGGTCCGCTGCCTGCGGCCGCTGGGTCACACACGGCCATCACGCGGCCTTCCGGCTGGACCGGTTCCTGGCGCTCGGCGGCTATGACACCGGCTTCGCCGCCAATGAGGATGCCGAATTCGACCGCCGGCTGATCGCCGCGGGCGGGCGCATCTGGCACGATCCGCACCGCCCCGTCACCTATCGCCCCCGCGCCACCCCGGCGGCGCTCTGGCGGCAGATGCACCGCAACGGCTATTGGCGGCTGCGCAATGCGCAGAAACACCATGCCCGGCTGGGCCTGCGCCAATGGCTGCCCGTCGGGGCAAGCCTGTCGGTGATCGCCGCCCCGGCCGCGCTCTGGCTGGGGTGGGGCGCCCTGCTGCCTGCGCTGGCCTATGCGGCGCTGCTGGCGGGGGTGGCGCTGCTCGGCAGCCGCCCCGCCGCCCCGCTGGAAGGCGCGCGCATGGCGCTCCTTGCCAGCCTGTCGCATCTGGGCTTCGGCACCGGAGTGTTGCGCGGGATGTTCAGCCTGTCACCGCCCGGATTGCCCCTTCTCACGCCCCGATCTGGCCCCCGATCCGCGCCCCGATCCGCGCCCACATCATGAGCCCCAATCTCTTCCTCCTCGCCGCGCCCCGCAGCGGCTCCACCCAGCTGGCCCGCTGGCTCACCAGCCATCCAGACATCGCGATTTCCCCTGTGAAAGAGCCGAATTATTACGCCAGCCACGAATTTCCCCCCGCTTTCGTGGCCCGTCATCACCTCAACGATATCGACCCGCACCGCTACGATCCCCGCCACGATCGCCCCGCGCAATTCGCGGTGTTCCGGCAGGCCGACAGCTATCACGCGCTTTTCGCGGGGCTGCACACCCCCTGGCGGATGGAGGCGTCCACAAGCTACCTCGCCTGCCCCGCCGCGCCCGCCCGGATCGCCCGCGCACACCCCGGCGCGCGGCTTCTGTCGCTGACCCGCGACCCGGTCGAGCGCGCGCTGTCGCACTACCGCCTGGCCCTGCGCACCGGCCGCAGCCGACATTCCCTGCTGCACGAGTTGACCGCCGAACGCACGGGCCACACCCCCCTGCCCGGCCGTTTCCTGCTGCGCCCCTCCCGCCAGGCGGAGGGGCTGAAGCGCATCGCCGCGCAGATCCCCCCCGCCCGGCACCTGCCCCTGCGGTTCGAGGATATGGTGGCCGATCCCGCCGCCACCCTCACCCGCATCGCCGCCTTTCTCGATATCGACCCCCACGGCTTCGATCTGCGGGCAGAGGGGCGCAATGCCGGCGCCCGGCCCCGCCTGCCCCGGCTCAATCGGCTGCTGCTGACGACGGGGCTGAAAACCTGGGCGCGGCGAAACCTGCCCGCGACATGGAAACCGGCGCTGAAACGGCTCTTCCTGGACGAAACCACAGCCACCCCCATCCCCTTGCACGCCCGCGCCGCCCTGCGCGCGGCCCTCAAGGGCGAGGATCAGGCCCTGGCCGCGCTCCACCGCCTGCTGCACCATGACAACCACGGCCAAGCCCCGCCTGATCCACGCGCCCCGGCCCCGCGCATCAAAAGCGCGCCCCCCGCGCCGCGGGTGCCGCCATGAAGATCCTGCTGGCGCATGGCGATCTGTCCGCCCGCGGCGGGGCCGAGGCCTATGCCCAGGCCATGATCGCCCATCTGCTGGACCAAGGGCACCAGGTCGACGTGCTCGACATCGCCGGGCTGCGCCCCGCCGCACGAGGACCAGGCCCACAAGGATCGGGCCCGCAAGGATCAGACCCGCTCTCAGGCTTCCCCCTGCTGCGGCTGGGCCACCTGCCGGGGCTGCGACGGCTGCATCTGGTGAAATACGCCCTGGTCTGCCGGATGCTGCCCCATGTGATCGCCCCCCCCGGAGCGATCAGCCCCTACGACCGCCTCATCCTCAGCTATGGCGAAGGCCCGGCCCTGCCCCGCCCCACGCTGACTCTGCGCCACGCGCCCGCGCTGTTTTCCACCGCCCCCGCGCATCTGCGCGCGCTTGGCGCGGGCAGCCCCGGGGCGCTGCTGCTGCGCGGGGCCTATACATGGCTCTGCCGCAGGCTCGCGGGCATGTCCGACGCGGCGGCAGCGGTCGACACGCCGACCCCGTCCCGGCTGATCGCCAATTCCCGCTGGACCGCCGCGATGATCCCGCCGCAGGCCGGGCGCGCCCATGTGCTCTATCCCCAGGTGCGCCATCCGCCCGCTTCACCTGATCCCCTTGGCGATCCGTCTGGCGATCTTCCCGGCAATCCCTCTGGCGATCCGCCTCGCGATCCGTTTCGCATTGTGACACTGGGGCGCATCGTGCCCAACAAGCGGCTGGGTGACGCGCTGCGCATCACCGCCCTGTTGCGCGCCCGGGGCCTGCCCGCGCGGCTCGACATCGCCGGGCGCGCCGATACACCCTATGCGCGGCGCCTGATCCGCCGGTTGCGCGGCCACCCCCATGTGCAGATCCACCCCGATATCGCGCCCGAGGCTCTGGCGCGTCTGCTGGCCCGCGCACGCCTGGGGCTGCATTGCTATCGCCATGAACATTTCGGCATCGCGATCGGAGAGATGATCCTGGCGGGCGTGCTGCCCGTCATCCACGACGGCGGCGGCGCGGTGGAGCTGGTGACCGACCCCGCCCTGCGCTACCGCACCCCGCAAGAGGCCGTCCCCATCCTCGCCCGCCTGATGCGGCAGGACCAGGCCCGGATAGAGGCGATGGTCGCCCGCCTTCGAACCGGCCCCGCCCTGCAAGCCGCGCTCGAATTTCCCGCGCGGCTGGAGGATATGTTGGCCCCTTTCCTGTCGCCCGGCCCCGCGCCCCTCCCTCATGCGGCTTCCCGGACGGCGGCCGCGTGAGCGATGGGCGCGGCAACACCCCAAAGGACCGGCTCATCGCAAGGCTCAAGGGGCGCGCCCCTCCGGCTTTGTCCGCAGCGCAAGGGCCGCCTGCCCCCGTCGCATCCGCAAGAGCCCGGAAAACAGCCCCTATTCCGGTCCTTTCTGGCCCTTTTTCTGGCTCTTCCCCGCTTCCCCTCCAAGCGCGCGCCCCTGCCTTCCCCGCCCCCGCAGCCGCCTCTCCCGGCCTGTCGCTCTGGGCGGCGGGTGCGGGTCTGTTGCTCTGGGTGCCGGCCCTGGGCCTGCCGCCGGGGCCGCTGCCGGTGCAGCCGATGGATCTGTGGATGCTGCCGGGCTGGCTGCTGCTGCTCGGCCATCTGACCCGGCTGCCCGGCGCGCTTTTATGGGTGCTGGGGCCGGGGCTGGCGGCGCTCGCGCTCAGCTGGGCCACGATGGGCGGGCAGCCGCTGATCCTGGGCTGGACGCTGGGATGTGCCCTGCCCTTCGTTGCGCTGATCGCGCTGGTGGCCAGCGATCCCGCCGCCCGGTCGAGCCTGCTGCTGGGGTTTCTCACGGGTGCCGGCGCCTCGGCGCTGCTGTTTCTGGCACAGATCCTCTGGGGGGCGGAGGCGCTGGATTTTCGCAGCAACCCCGCCTTTCGCCTGCCGCCCCAATACGGGCGCGGCTTTGCCCTGATGCCCGAGGTGTCGACCTATGCGGTGCACGCCTTGATGGCGCTGGCCGCCACGCTGGTGTTGCTGTTGCACCGCCTGCCGTCCGCGGTCCGGCGCGCCTTGTGGGGGCTGGTGCTCTTGCTGGGGATCACGCTGCCGTTCACCCGATCCAGCAGCGTGCTGCTGCTGTTGCCGCCCTTTGCGATGCTGGCGCTGATGCTCACGCGGCGGTTCGATCGCAACACGGTGCTTCTGGCCGGAATCGGTGCCGGGATCCTGGCGCTGGTGCTCTGGGGGTTCACCAGCTTTTTTTACGCCGAACGCCTCTCCAACGCGGCGGCGGGGCGGTCTGCGGCGATGCGTCTGGCCTCGATCCTGGGCGGGCTGTCACCGCTTGGCAGTGGCGAGCTCTTTGGCCTTGGCATAGGCGAAAACGCCGCCGTCACCCACCGCGCGTATGAGGCCGCGCAGCACTACGGCCTCAGCTTTGGCAGCCTGCCGCAGGGGGTGAACTCGCAGATCATCGGCCGCATATTCGAAGAAGGCTGGCCCGCCCTGCTGCACCTCGCCCTCGCCGCCGCCCTGCTGGCCCGCGCCCGGCGCGGCCTGCCCACCGCCGGGGCCCGCGCGCTATTCATGATGGGCGTGGCGGGCTTTGCGATGGCGCTGTTGGTGGTGGGCTACCGCGGGATCTACACCACCTGGCTTTGGCTTGGGCTGGCCGCCGGGCTGGCCATGCCCCCCGCGGCCGTCCCCCGGTCCCCCCCCCTCAATCAGCCCCTGAAGCGGGCCTGATGTGTCTCTTCTCGGCCCAAATACTCCCTTTTTCACACTCCGCGATGGCGCCACATCGCGGGCAGGGTCTGCAACAGGATCCGCAGATCCGTTTTCAGCCCCATCTCCAGCTGATAGGCCGCATCCAGCCGCACCCGCTTGCGATAGGCCAACGCATTGCGGCCGCTGATCTGCCACAGCCCCGTCAGACCGGGGCGAAAGTTCAGATAGGCCCATTCCATGCCCGCGTATTCGCTCAGCTCTGATTGGGTGACGGGGCGGGGGCCGACCAGGCTCATCTCTCCGCGCAGCACGTTCCACAGCTGCGGCAGCTCATCGAGCGAACTTGCCCGCAGAAACCGGCCCAGCGGCGTGATCCGCGGATCGCGCGCCAGCTTGTAATGCATCGCCCATTCGCGCGCCGCGGCCGGATCAGCGCGCAGATGCGCACGCAGCCGCGCCCGGGCGTCGGGCACCATCGTGCGCAGCTTCCAGCAGCGAAACATCCGCCCGTCACGCCCCATCCGGGGGTGGCCGTAGAACCCCGGCCCGCCCTGCAGCCGGATCACCCCCCAAAGCAGTGCCACCACCGGCAGCAAAAACGGCCCCACCATCAGCGTCAGGCCCACATCCAGCCAGCGTTTCGGCCCGTCGTGATAGCGCCGCACCTTGCGCAATCGATCGGAGGCCGCCGAAAGCCGCGACTCCCAGAAAACATGCCGCATATCCATCCCCTTCACCCTTTCTGCGATTGAAGCGCGAGGACGTTAAGAAACCCTCCACATCCCGGGGGTAGATTAGAGCCGAATGGTTTCATTTTTATCTTGTCGGAGCATTGGATGACGGCCCCGGTTTCCCTGCGCGCGCCCCTGTTCGAACAGCCCGTCCCCGCCGGGGCGGCGGGCACGGCGGGCGCCGTCCCTGCGCCACCCGCGCCCGATCTGGCGGCGCTGCTGGGGCTGATGTGGCGGCGCGCGGGGCTGTTGCTGGCGGCGGCGGGGCTGGCGGCGGGGCTGGCGCTGGCCTGGGCCGGCTATGCGATGGTGCCGCGCTATCAGGCGACGGCGACCGTCCTGCTGACCCCCGACGCGCGGATCGGTCCGGTCGAAAGCCTGCTGCCGGGCCTGGCGGGCAATTCCACCGTCATCACGACCGAGGTCGGCATCCTGCGCGCGCGCAGCCTGCTGGCGCGGCTGATCGAGACGCAGGGCCTGTTGGCCGATCCTGAATTCAACGCGCAGCTCGCGCCGCCCGGCCCGGTCGACCGGCTGCAAAAATGGCTGCGAAAATGGTTGCGGGACCGGCTGGCCCTGGCCTTGCCCGGAACGGGTCCCGGGCCCCCCGATGAAGGCCCAGATATTGGCGCCCAAAGGCTCTTGACCATCGACGCGCTGGCCGAGCGGGTTTCCGTGCGCAACATGCCCGACAGCCTGATTTTCGAGGTGACCGTCGAAACCCGCGCGGCAGAGAAATCGGCCCGGCTGGCCAATGCGCTGGTGCGTCTCTACATCGAGGATCAGATCGCCGCCAAGGCGCGCGCCACGGAACAGGCGGCCTCCTGGCTGTCGGAACGCGTCGCCGATCTGCGGCAGGAGCTGGAGACCGCCGATTCGCGCGCCCGCACCTTCAGCGCGCAGATGGAGCTTGTCAGCTCGCGCACGCTGGTCGCGCTGTCCGCCCAGCTCAAGGACGTGCGCGAAAGGATCGCGCGCGGCACGGCCTTGCTGGGGCAGGGGCGTGAAACGGGCGCCCGTGACAGTGACAGGGCGAGGGCCCGCCTGACGCAATTGATCCGGCTGGAACAGGATCTGTCCGCGCGCATCGCCCGGCAATCGGACGATTCCGTCGCCCTCGGCCAATACGAAAGAGAGGCGGAAGCCAGCCGCCTGATCTATGAACATTTCCTGACCCGGCTCAAGGAAACCGCCGTGCAGAAGGGCCTGCAGCAGGCCGACAGCCGGATGCTGTCCCCGGCAGAGCCGCCGATCGCCCCCGCCCGCCCGCGCCGCAGCCTGATCGCGCTGATGGCGGGGCTGCTGGGGCTGATGCTGGCGGCGCTCACCATCGCCCTGCGCGAGGGGGGGCGCGACAGTTTCCGCACGGATGAGGAGCTCTCCGCCGCCACCGGCCGCCCGGTGCTGGGCCAGTCCCTGCGCCTGCCGCGCGGCCTGTTCCGCCGCCGCCGCGGGGTGCTGTCGCAGATCCTGACGCGCCCGCAATCCGCCGCCGCCGAGGCGATCCGCAACCTGCGCACCAGCCTGTTTCTGCAATCGCAGTCGCCGCCGCAGGTGGTGATGGTCACATCTTCCCTGCCCGGAGAGGGCAAGACCACGCTGACGCTGGGGCTGGCGCAGAACATCGCGGGGCTGGGCCGGCGCGTGCTGGTGATCGAGGGCGACATTCGCAAGCGCGTCTTTGCCAGCTATTTCCCGGCGGGCGCACGGCCTGTGGCGGGCGGCACCCTGCTCTGCGTGCTCAAGGGGATGCCCCTGGCCGAGGCCGTGCGCCCGCACGCCGGGCTAAAGGCCGACGTGCTGCTGGCCGCGCCCAGTCGCAGCAACCCCGCCGATCTGCTGGCGACGCGCCAGTTTCGCGATCTGATCGCCGACGCGCGGCGCGATTACGACTGTATCCTGATCGACACGCCGCCCGTGCTGGCCGTGCCCGACGCGCGGCTGGTCGCGGAACTGGCCGATGCCGTGCTTTATGCCGTGCATTGGGACAAAACCTCGGCCCGCGTGCTGCGGCAGGGGCTGCGGGCGCTGTCCTCCGCGCGGGTCAGGCTGGCGGGGCTGGTGCTGACACGGGTGGATCCGCGCGCGATGCGCCGTCTGGGCTATGGCGAGGAATACCGCGCCAAGGGGTATTACACCACCTGAGGGGCGATTGCGCCGCAGCCGTCTGAAACGGCCCGACGGCTGCGAAACATTTCCGCTGAAAAAACTGGTTTATCGTTTAGTTTCAATGAAATAGGCGGAATTTGTTTCGCGCGCGAAACAAATTCACCCCCTGTTTCGCAGCCAGTTCGCCAGATCGTCGTGCAGCGCCTGGGTCACGCCTTCGCCACGCAGCTCCAGCCCCTCGCGGCCCTGGAACAGATAGATGCCGGGCACGACCTGATGACGTGGCGAGGGCGCAACCGGCGGCATGGGGATGCCCTGCGACCGCGAAGCTGCGGCGGGAGATTCGGCGGGGGGTTCCGGGACCGGATCTGAAGCAGGGGTCGAAGAAGGGGCCGAAGAAGGGGAGGGCAGGGGGCCTGTCTGCGCGCCCTCCTTTTCGCCCGCCAAGGCGCGTTGCAGCAGCTTCTGCTCGGCCTGCGCATCCTGGGGGCCGGCCTTGCGGAGGCGGTCGGCAAGGCGGCGGGCGAACTGCGGCTCTTCCTCCAGCGCCTTGGCCAGTTGCAGACCCAGCCGCTCGCTCAGCTGCGCGGGATGGTTCAGCGCGGTGCCCAGCTTGCGGACCAGCGGCAGGAAAGATCCGATCTTGGAGCGTTTCGCGCGCGATGCGCTGGCGAAAAGCGTTTGCAGCGCCGGCTTGTCGGCCGGAAACACCCCCAGCGTGACCGCGCGGTCGACGATGCGCGCGCGCTCGAAATAGCTCAGGCCGACGCGGATCTCGTTTTCCTCTACCATCGCGACATAGGCATCGGACACCGCTTCGGGGCTGCGGCGGACGGCCAGCGCCTCGGCAAAGCGCGGCTCGCCGGTTTCCTGGTGCAGCCGTTTCAGCGCGGTCAGACGGCGCCAGCCGGAAATCAGGCCAAAGGCGCCATCGTCCAGCGCGACCACCTCGATCGGGGTCTGCTGGCCGCGCTTGCGCAGGCTTTCCATCAGCGCGCCCAGCTCTTCCTCATCGGCCGACAGCCGGTCGCGCGTCAGATAGTCCTGCTGGATCGCCTCCAGCGGCAGCGGCTCGATCATGCGGCCGCTGCTGCGCATCTCGCCCAGCTTTTGCGTCACCTCGGCCAGGGCCGCGGCGGCAGAGGACTCGCCCGCCACCTTGGCAATCGGCGCGGTCGTTCCCGAAGGGGCGAGGGCGGGGGCAAAGCCGCCCTGGGGCCCCAGCCCCCAGGCCTTGGTTTCCAACGGCGGCTGGCCCGGCGTGGGCCCGGCGGAATCTCCGGAGGACCCTTCGGGCGCTTGGGCGGGAAATCCGGCCGGATGAGGGGCCGGATATTGAGCCGGTGTCAGGCGTTTGCGTTTGGCCATGCGGGCGTCTCCTCTCGCGCGGTGATGGCGCGGCAATGCCAGTTCAGGGTTAGGATCGGGTTAAGCGCGGGCGCGGGCCGAAGCGCCGCCGCACCTCCCGCCCCGGGCAGGGCGCGCGGCAAGGGGCCGGAAAGGAAGCCGTGACGCCCCCTCATCGCGCCCGCGCCTCGGCGGGGGCCGCGCCCGCCGCCAGCTCATCGCGCCGCCAGACGCCCAGCAACAGCCGTTTGAAGGCGGCGTAGGTCTCATCAAAGGTCATGCGCCCGCGCACATAGGTTTCGCGGTTGAAATCGCGGTAATCGGCCTCGTAGATGCCGCTGACCTGTTCGCCCGCCTGGCCGATCAGGGCGGTGAAATCCTGCCGGTGCGGCGACAGGGTGCGCCCCAGATAGGCCTGCATCAGCGCCGCCAGCTCGCCCTGCTGCGCGCCGTCGTAGCGGGTGACCACCGCGCGTACCGCATCCCATTCAAAGGCCAGGCCATCGCGGCCCAGGGCGCGCGCGGCCATGTTCTCGCCCTCTTCGATCGAGGCGAAGGTCGAGTGCAGCATGTCGAAAAACCGCCCCGTGGAATCGAATTCCAGAAAGGACGCGCCCAGCGGCACCAGCAGGATGTCGGCCGCCGCCAGCCCGTTGATCGTCAGATATCCCAGCGCGGGCGGCGTATCGAGAAAGATCAGGTCGTAGCGGTCCAGCAGGCCGTCGGCCTCGAGCATTTCGGTCAGCGCATCCCAAAGTTTCCAGCCGCGGGCCTGCATGCGCCAGACGGGGATCTGGAACTCGGCCCAGTAAAGGTTCAGCTGCGCGCCGATCAGGTCGATGTTGGGCCAATGGGTGGTCTGCACCAGATCGCCCGCGCGGATCTTCAGCGCCTCGGCCAGCGTGTCGTCGAGCGGCAGCGGCGGCTCGCCGCGTGCCATCCGGGCGCGGTTCTCGGCCTGCAGATGGGTGGCGTAGTGCCGCGCCAGCAGCGGAAAGACCGTCTGCCATTCATCCGCCACCCGCCCGTCGAAGATCGAGGTCATCGAGCCCTGGCTGTCCAGATCGATGACCAGCACGCGATAGCCGTCGAGCGCCGCCGACATCGCCAGATGCGCCGCGGTCGACGTCTTGCCGACGCCGCCCTTGAAGTTCGCCACCGCGACCATTTTCGCGGGCAGCCCTTCGGGGCGGTAGGGTTTGTATTCCTTGGCCTTGGAGCCTTCCTGCGCGAAATGCGCGCGCAGGCGCAGCACCTCGTCGAGGGTGAACCACTTGGCGCCGCCCTCGGTTTCGCTGCGTCCCTGCGGCAGCGCGGGGTTGGCTTTCAGCACGCGGCGGAAATGCGCGGTGGCGACGGGGATCAGATAGCGGGTGATTTCCCAGGTGGAGAACAGCCGTAGCGTCTTGCGCCCCTCGGCATCCATCCCGCGCGAGGCCAGATCGTCGCGCCCGCGGGCGCAGGCGGTGGCGATCGCGGCAAAGCCTTCGGTGGTCAGCGGCGCGTCCAGATCGGCCAGGGCACGGTCGGGGTCGATGTTGAAATAAGGGGGGGGCTGCTGGCTGTCGCTGCTCATGGGTCGCTGCCTGATGTGTGCACTTTCAGGCAGTATGCACATAAAGCGCGCATGTGTAACTAATTTGGTGATGTATTTTGGATTCCCAAGCAATTTCCGTCAGTTGCACTCAAGGGCCGGGGATCGGTCCATTGCGCGGCGGAAAGCCTGCCTGAGTGTTATAATGAGTTATATATGTGTTACAGGCCAGCGTGAATTTTGCAGGTGCTTGTAATCGAAGGACTTTCTGCCTCGTTGGGGAGGTGAGGCGATTCCGTAACCACGATAGGGCGACTCTGAAACCACGTGCAGGCGATTCCGAACCCCCGAAACCGCGGCGGCATTTGGCGGAGGTTTCGCTGGACCCGCGCTGTGGATAACTTTACCACCTGTTATTGAAACCACGATAAGCGCGAGTCGGATCAACGGCGCGCATACGGGCAGGCAAAGCGCCGGAAGGGCGCGGAGGAAAGCAGGAGATTTCCCATGCGCAGGGCAGGGGCCGCCGCAGGGCGGAACAGGGCGCGGAACGGGGGGGCCGCGATGCGGACGGGGCCGCGGGGCGGCGGGCGATGAGCAGGACCCTCATGGCGCGGCCGCTCACCGGCGGGCTGCTGCCCGAGCGTCATCCGACCGGCGATTTCTTCCTGTGCGATGTGTTCGACGCGATCCCCAAGGATGACATCGCCTCGATGGAACATCCGCTTTTCTCGCTGGGCACGCGGCCCGACCGGCGCATTCTGGACTACACCCACAACGGGACGCAGATCCAGGTGGTGCCCTCGGTCAAGGGGCTGGCCACGATCCACGACAAGGACATCCTGATCTTCTGCATCAGCCAGTTGATGGCGGCGCTGAACGCGGGGCGCGAGATCGGCCGGGTGGTGACGCTGCGCGCGCATGATCTGCTGGTCGCCACCAACCGCGAGACCTCGGGCGATGGCTACAAGCGGCTGCGCGACGCCTTCGAGCGGCTGGCGGGCACGCGCATCACCACCAACATGACCACCGGCGGGCTGGAGACGACGCGCGGCTTCGGCCTGATCGAGGGCTGGGAGATCGTGCGCAAATCGCGCGGCGGGCGCATGGTGTCGGTCAGCGTGACCCTCTCGGAATGGCTGTTCCGCGCGGTGCTGTCGAAATCGGTGCTGACGCTCAGCCGGGATTATTTCCGCCTGCGCAGGCCGCTGGAACGGCGTCTCTACGAGCTTGCGCGCAAACATTGCGGCCGCCAGCCCGAATGGCGGGTCTCGGTCGATACGCTGCTCAAGAAATCGGGCTCGGCCTCGCCGCGGCGGGTGTTCCGCAAGATGCTGCGCGACATGATCGAGGCCGACCACCTGCCCGATTACCGCATGGCGGAGCTGGAGGGCGATCTGATCCGCTTCACCCTGCGCGAGGCGGTGATCGACGCCCCGCCCCCGGTGCTGCGCGCCGCCACGCTGGAGCGCGCCCGCGCGCTGCTGCCGGGCCACGACGTGCACGCGCTGGAGGCCGAATGGCGCGGGATCTGGGCCGCCACCGGCCAGCCACGCCTGCGCAGCCCCGACGCGGCCTTCCTGGGCTGGGTGAAAAAGCGCGCGCCGCAGTAGCGGCGGGCGGACAGGGGAGCGGGTGCAGTCGGGGCGCAACCGGGGGCGCGCCATCGGCCGAGAAGCGCCAACGCGCTTGCCAATTTGTTGAAATTAAGGCATCAACAGGTATTGCTTGAATATATTTACTGCTGTTTTTTGGTCCCTCGTTCCAAGGCGTTCCCAATGGATTATTCCGTGCTGAGCAACCTGTCTCGCTCGTCCAAACGTTTCATTCTGTTCACTCTGGATACCGCGCTTATCCCGGCAAGCCTTTATCTGGCCTTCGCGCTGCGGTTCGGGACCGGCTGGCCGCTGGTGCTTGTGGACCGGTCCTGGCTGCTGCTGCCGCTGCTGACGGTGCTGGGGGCGGGCTGCATCGTCTATCTGCGCCTGCACAAGATCAAGCTGAACGCGCTCGAGGCGCGCTCGATCATGCGCATCGGGGCCTGCGCGGCGCTGCTGACGGTGGTGGCGATCGTGGCGAGCTACGTCTTCGATTTCCATGCGCCGCGCTCGGTGCCGGTGATCTTCGGCGCGCTGTTCTTTCTGGGGGCGCTGCTGTCGCGGCTGGCCCTGCTGGCCCTGCTGGGGGTTCTCGAATCGCGCGGGCGCCCTTCGGTGCCGGTGGCGGTCTACGGCGCGGGATCTGCCGGCATTCAGCTGGTTTCCGCGCTGCGCCGCTCGCGCGAGGTGCGCCCGGTGCTGTTCGTCGACGACAACCCCTCGCTCTGGGGGCTGATCGTGTCGGGGCTGGCGGTGGCGCGTCCCGACCGGCTGGAGGCGATGGCCGCGACCGGGCGGATCGAGCGGGTGCTGCTGGCGATGCCCTCGGTCCCGCGCACCCAGCTCAACGCGCTGCTGACCCGGCTGGCCAAGCTCAACTGCGAGGTGCAGGTACTGCCGTCCTATGTGGATCTGATTTCCGGCAAGAACATCGCCGAAGGGCTGCGCACCGTCGCCCCCAACGAGCTGTTGGAGCGCGACGCGGTCGATCTGGACATCCCCGATGTGGCCAAGGCCTATGCCGGGCGGGTGGTGATGGTGACGGGGGCGGGCGGCTCGATCGGGTCGGAGCTGTGCCGCCGGCTGCTGAACTGCCGCCCCGAGCGCATCGTGCTCTATGAACAGAGCGAGATCGGCCTTTACGAGATCGACCGGGAATTGCGCCCGCTGGCGCAGGATGCGGGCATCGGGGTGAGCACGCGGCTGGGATCGGTCACCAACCGGGCGCGGATCGAGGCGGTCATGGCCGAGGAAAGGGTCGAGATCGTGCTGCACGCCGCCGCCTACAAGCATGTGCCCATGGTCGAGGAGAACGAGCTGGAGGGCGCGCGCAACAACGTGCTGGGCACCCAGTTCGTGGCCGAGGCCGCGCAGGCCGCGGGCGTCGAGCGGTTCATCCTGATATCCACCGACAAGGCGGTGCGCCCCACCAACATCATGGGCGCGACCAAGCGCATGGCCGAACTGGTGATCCAGGATTTGCAGACCCGCAGCAGCGGGACCAAATTCGCCATGGTCCGCTTCGGCAACGTGATGGGGTCCTCGGGTTCGGTGCTGCCGCTGTTCCAGCGCCAGATCGCCCGCGGCGGGCCGCTGACGGTGACCCACCCCGAGGTCACGCGGTTCTTCATGACCATTCCCGAAGCCTCGCGGCTGGTGCTGCTGGCCGGGGCCTATGCCGAAGGCGGCGATGTCTTCGTGCTCGACATGGGCCAGCCGATGAAGATCATCGACGTGGCGCGCCGCCTGATCGCGCTGTCGGGACACCGCGCCAAGGAGGCGGGTTCCGAAGGCGGCGACATCGCGATCGAGATCACCGGCCTGCGCCCGGGCGAGAAGCTCTACGAGGAGCTGCTGATCGACGACGCCAGCCTGAGGACCACCCCGCATGAGAAGATCCTGCGCGCCCAGGAAGCGCGGCTGTCGCAGATCGAGGTTCTCTCGATGCTCAAGGAGTTGCAGGAGATCCTCAACAGCGGCGATGCGGCCGCGCTGCGCCGGCTGATCTCCAAGCGCATCGAGGGCTATCACGTCCAGAAGACCGTCGGCTATTCCTGACGCCCTTTCCGGGCGCTGTTTCGGCCGTTGTTTGCGCGGCATTGTTTCCCCCCCGGGAAATGATCTTTGCATCCCCGCAACACAGGGGCGGAAACCTCGTGGCGGGGATATCCGCGGGCGCCTGTGTGACCTAAGACGATCGAGAAGCACCGGCGGGGTCACATGAGACGTTTCAGCAGAATATTCCTTTGCGCTTCGGTCACCGCGCTGCTGGGCGCGGGCGCGGCGCTGGCGCAACAGGCGTCGGAGCTTCGGTCCCGGGCGCGGCCCGATCTGACCTATGGGCTCTATGGCACCCCCGGCCTGATCGACATGCCCACCGCCGAGAGCGCCCCCGACGGGGAGATCGCCGCCACGGTGGGCTATTTCGGCGGCCAGACCCGCACCACGCTGAGCTTTCAGATCCTGCCGCGGCTGTCGGGCAGTTTCCGGTATGCCAAGATCGACAACTATGTTCTGGCGACGGGCGCGCCCACCTATGACCGCAGTTTCGATCTGCGGTTTCGCCTGCTCGACGAGGGCCGGTATCGGCCCGCCGTGGCGGTGGGATTGCAGGATTTCATCGGCACCGGGCTCTATTCCGGTGAATATCTGGTGGCCACCAAACGCATCGGCGATCGCATCCGGGTGACCGGCGGTCTGGGCTGGGGGCGGCTGGGGTCGTACAACAGTTTCGACAATCCGCTGGGGGTATTCGGCAGCGGCTTCGATACACGGCCTGCCGCCAATGTGGGCCTGGGCGGGACGACGGATTTCAAGACCTTCTTCCGCGGCCCCGCGGCGGCCTTTGCAGGCATCGAGTTCCGCGCCACCGACCGGCTGTCGCTGAAGGCGGAATATTCCTCGGATGACTATACGCAGGAACAATTGCGGGGCTTTTCCAAATCCTCGCCCTTCAATTTCGGGCTCGATTACCGGATCAGTGACAATACGCATCTGGGGGCCTATTACCTCTACGGCTCCGAAGTCGGGGTCTTGCTGAACTACACGCTCAACCCGCGCCGCCCGCCGGTCACGCCCAGCATCGGCCCCGCGCCGGTGCCGGTGGCGGTGCGCGCGCCGGGGACCGTGCGCGATACCTCCTGGATCGTGCAGGAAGACGGCGCCGCGATCCTGCGCACCAATATCGCCACGCTGATGGCCGCCGACGGTCTGGTGCTGGAGGCGCTGGCCCTGTCGCCGCATGCCGCCGAGGTGCGGTTCCGCAACCAGCGCTATGGCGCCGTGCCGCAGGCGCTTGGCCATGTCGCGCGCATCCTGACCAACACGCTGCCCGCCTCGGTCGAGCGGTTCACCCTGGTGCCGGTGGAAAACGGCATCGCGCTGTCCGCGGTCACGCTGGCGCGCACCGATCTGGAGCAGCTGGAATTCGCCCCCGACGGCGCCTGGAAAAGCTATGCGCGCGCCCGGATCGACGACGGCACCCCGCCCGCGCCCGGCACCACCTATGCCGAAGGGCTTTATCCCAAGCTGACCTGGGGCATCGGCCCCTATGCCGAGGGCAGCACCTTCGACCCCGACAGCCCGCTGCGCCTCGACGTGGGGCTGGAGGCCAGCGCCCGCTACGAGGCCCGCCCGGGGCTGATCTTTTCCGGCGCGATCCGCAAGAAGGTGCTGGGCAACCTGGCCGATTCCACCCGCGTGTCGAACTCGGTGCTGCCGCATGTGCGCTCGGACGCCAACGTCTATGCCCGCGAGGGCGATCCGGCGATCACCAGCCTGACCGGCGCCTATTACTTCCGCCCCGGCGAGAACCTTTATGGCCGGGTCACCGCGGGCTATCTGGAACCCATGTACGGCGGTGTCTCGGGCGAGCTGCTGTGGAAGCGCCCCGAAAGCCCCTTTGCCCTGGGGGTGGAGGTCAACTATGCCCGCCAGCGCGATTTCGACCAGCTGTTCGGGTTTCAGAACTACGACGTGATCACCGGCCATGTGTCGGGCTATTGGGACATGGGCAATGATTTCTACGGCCAGGTCGATGTGGGCCGCTATCTGGCGGGCGATTACGGCGCGACCTTCACCCTGAAGCGCGAATTCAAGAACGGCTGGGCGGTGGGCGCCTATGCGACCTTCACCGATGTGCCGTTTTCGCGCTTCGGCGAAGGCTCCTTCGACAAGGGCATCCTGTTCACCGTGCCGCTGGGCTGGTTCACCGGCACGCCCTCGACCCGCAAGTATGAGGCCAAGCTGCAGCCGCTGCTGCGCGACGGCGGCGCGCGTCTGAACGTGGACGGGCGGCTTTACGACAGTCTGCGCGATTATCAGGATCCGATCCTGCGCGAGCAATGGGGACGGTTCTGGAGATGAGCATGAGACAGTTGCGCCCCGCCGCCCTTTCCCTGACGCTTGCCCTGACCGGCCTGCTGGTGCTGGCGGGATGCGGCAGCAAGAAGGGCCAGTACGACACCGCCGTCGCCACGCTGCGCGGGCTGATCCCGGGCCGGGCCGCGCCCACCCCGCCCGACGTGCGCGCCCAGCTGACCCGCGCCCTGCTGGACCGGACCACCGCGCCGACGCTGCTGGTCGAGCTGCCCGAACGCGGCTCGGTCGCGACGCTGGCGCTGGCGGGCGACAACGCGGGCGTGCTGAGCTGGCTGAGCGGCGACGGCATCGGCATCAGCCAGCGCGCGGGCGTGCTGAGCGCCACCCGCGGGCTGGGCCGCGATCTGATGAGCGCCGACATCGAAGAGCCGCTGGCGCAGATCCAGGGCCGCGCCCCGGCCGGGCGGGCGGTGCGGGTGCACCGCTATTTCGACACCGAGAACCAGACCTTCGCGCGCAGCTTCGTCTGTTCCTACAGCCCCCCCCGCCCCGAAGTGATCGAGATCGTCGAGCAGCGTTTCCGCACGCGCCGCGTCGATGAGAGCTGCCGCACCAGCGACGGCAGCTTCGAGAACAGCTATTGGCTGGGCCGGGACGGCACGATGTGGAAATCGCGCCAATGGGTCAGCCCCGAGGTCGGCTATGCGCTGTTCGAACGGCTGGTGAAGTAACCGGCCCCGACAGCGGCAAAGCGCTTAGCCCGCGCCGCGCCGCCGACGGCTCCGGCGGTTTTGTTGTCCGAAGGGCCTTCCCGCGCTATACTGAGCCCTGCATGCATCAGTATTGGAGTGTTAACATGAAGAAAATTCTCGCGGGCGGCCTCATCGCCGCGCTGACCGTCCTGCCCGTCACCGGCGCGACGGCCGAACAGATCCAGCCGCTGAACACCACCAAATCGACCCAGGGCGCGGATTCGCTGCAGCTGGGCGGCCTGGGGGCAAGCGGGGCGATCACCCTGGCCACGATCGTCGTCGGCCTGGGCATCATCATTTCCGGCAACAACAGCAACGGCACCAACTAAGGCCACGCGTCGGTTGTCGCGACGCTTTCGGCTGCCAGCGCAAGGCGGGGTCATTTCAACCCCGTCGCGCAAGAGGCGCCCTCCGACGAAGGCGCCTCTTGCCTTTCATGTCTTTGTATTTGCCGCATGATTTTTTCAGGCAGGTGCAAGGTTTTATTGTTCTATTACCAAAACCTGCCTATGCTGGCCCGGCATGCATCGTATTTAGGAGTGTTAACATGAAAAAGATTCTCGCAGGCGGCCTTATCGCCGCGCTGACCGTCCTGCCCGTCAGCGGCGCGATGGCCGAACAGATCCAGCCGCTGAACACCACCAAATCGACCCAGGGCGCGGATTCCCTGCAGCTGGGCACGCTGGGCGCCGGCGGCGTGATCACCGCAGCCGCGATCATCATCGGCATCGGCGTGATCGTGGCCGGCAACAACAGCAACGGCACCAACTGAGCCTTCGCTTCCCGGAAAGTGTCGTAAATGACACCCGCAGAAAGGCGATCCCGACGGGGGTCGCCTTTTTGTTTGCACAACCCCGCCATATCCAAAGAATGACGGGCGACACATGCAATGACAGGTAAGGATGGCGCTGACGGCCGAGGGATCGGCGGGGCGGTGTCAACAAGGCGGGGACGTATGTTCAAGAGATTTCTTCCGGGTATCGTGATGCTGGCGCTGGCGGGCTGCGGCGCGGCCTATATCACCCCCTCGGTGAGCGAGGGATATGCCTCGGGCGCCAAGGTGCGCGTGGTGCCGGTGACGCCCGAATCGGTGCTGGTCGCCAACCGCTCCACCTATCGTCCCGAAACCCTGCCTGCGGTGTTTTTCCGCAACGCGGGCGCGGGCGGCAGCCTGCGCGGCCTGGGCGGGCCCACGCCCAGCCCCGCATCGCTGCCCGAACGCCGCCCCGGCAACCTGGAATTGCGGGTGCCCCCCGCGCCGCCGGTGATGCCCTATCAGATCGGCATCGGCGATGTGGTGCTGCTGGCGACCCGTTCCGCGGGGTCGACGGTCGAGCAGCTTTCGGGGCTGCTGGCCGCGCAGAACAGCCGCCAGGGCTATACCGTGCAGGACGACGGCGCCATCGCGATCCCCGATGTGGGCCGCATCCGCGTGGCCGGCATGACCCTGGAAGAGGCCGAGGCCGAAGTGTTCCAGAAGCTGGTCGAGGCGCAGATCGACCCGTCCTTTTCGCTGGAAATCGCCGAGTTCAATTCCAAGCGCGTGTCGATCGGCGGCGCGGTGCGCAATCCCACCGTGGTGCCCATCCGCCTGACGCCGCTGCTGCTGACCGAGGCGCTGGCCGCGGCGGGCGGCGTGGCCGTGCCCGACAATGATTTCGCGGTGATCCGCATCTATCGCGACGGCGCGCTCTACCAGATCCCGGTGGCGCAGCTGTACCAGCGCAAGGATCTGCAAAAGATCCGCCTGGCCGAGGGCGACAGCATCTTCGTCGACACCGATTTCGACCTGTCCCGCGCCCAGGCCTATTTCGCCGAACAGATCCAGCTGCTGGGCTTCCGGCAATCGCAGCGGGTCCAGGCCCTGGCCGAATTGCAGGCCGCCGTCGGGCTGCGCCGCGCCGCGCTGAGCGAGGCGCGCGACAATTTCCAGGCCCGCGTGACGCTGGACGCGGTCAAGCGCGACTATGTCTACCTGTCGGGCGAGGTCACCAAGCAAAGCCGCTTCGCGCTGCCCTTCGGCCGTACCGCCACCCTGGCCGACGCGCTTTACGGCGAGGGCGGTTTCGCCACGGAAACCGGCAACCCGGGCCAGATCTACATCCTGCGCGGATCCCCCGACCCGGCCGATTTCGGCGCGGTCACCGCCTGGCAGCTGAACGCGCGCAACGCGGCCAGCAACGTGCTGGCCACAAGGATGGAACTGCGGCCCAACGACGTGATCTTCATCGCCGAACAGCCGATCACCAAGTGGAACCGCGTCGTGCAGCAGATTGTGCCCTCGCTGATCACCACAGGGGTGGGCGCGGTGTCGAAATAAGTTGCCTTCCCGGAACGCGGCTTTGGCGTCGCGTTCCGGGAACGCGGTTTGGCAAAGGTTCACGACCCCGGGAATGCAAGCGGGCAGGGATTGTTCCCAAGAGTAAATGCCGAAAGTCCGCGTCCCCTGACTGTAGATCAGCGGACCCCGAACCGAATTCCACAGGCACAGGAAAAACAGGGACAAGGGGCCGAAGCTACCTGCCTTGTGAAATTTGAGTGAACCGAGGCAGGGCTGAGACGGGAAGGACCGGCGAATTCAGGTTTAAGGGTAAACCTTGTCTCCTCAGGCCTCGTAATACCCCTTCCCGTAAGACGCGTAAGCACCGTAGCGCCCGCCATATCCATAGCGTTTCATGCCCGTCGGGTCAATCTGGCCCAGCACCAGGCCGGTGACGCGCAGGTTGACCGTCGAGAAAAGCCGCAGCCCCTCCATGACCTGGGATTTCGACGTGCTGTCCCATTTCACCGAATAGAGGATCGCGTCGACCGACTGGCCGATCACCCGCGCGTCGGGGACGACCAGCACCGGGGGCGTGTCGATGATGATGGCGTCATAGGTCTCGCGCGCCTGGTTCAGGAATTCCGTGAACTTGTTCGAGGAGAAGACATCGGCCGCGTTGGTGGAGGATTTCTCGCCGATCAGCACGTCGGCGCGCAGCGTGGGCTCGTGGATCACGGCCTCTTCCAGCGGGACCTCTCCCGACAGGACCGACAGGATGCCGGGGCGGTGGGCGATGTCGAAATATTCGCTGAAGACGCGGCGGCGGATGTCGCCCTCGACCAGCAGCACCTTGCGGCCCAGACCCGAAAGGTTCTGGGTCAGCGCGATCGACTGGGTGGTCTTGCCCTCGCCGGGGATGGAAGAGGTCGACATGATGATCTGCGGCGGCGCATCGACATTCGACAAGAGCACCGAGGTGCGCAGGTTTCGGATCGCCTCCGCCGCCGGGGAGGAGGGCTTGCTGGCCAGATATTCCAGCACCCGCTTGCGGCGGCGGGCGGGGATCTTGGGGATCTGGCCCATGACGGTGTGGCCGGTGATGCGTTCCAGATCCTCCGCGGTGCGGAAGGTGTTCTGTGTCATCTCGCGGAGGAGAATGGCACCCGCGCCGAACATCAGGCCCAGCACGGCGGCCAGCGCCAGGATCATCGATTTGCGCGGCTCGGAGGGGCTGCGCGGCACCACGGCGCGCGACAGCACGCGGCTGTCGGCCTGCTGGATGCCCTGCTGCACGGAGGTCTCTTTCAGCCGGCCCAGGAAATATTCATAGATCAACCGGCTCGCCTCGGCCTCGCGCTGCAGCTGCTGCAGTTTGACCAGATCGTCGGACTGGCTGGCGATCTGCGCTTCCAGCTCCTTCAATGAGGCCTCGAGGGCCGCGATCTGGCTTTGCGCGCGGCTGACCTCCAGCTGGGCGCGCGACACCACCTGATTATAGCGTGTGTCGAAGGCATCCCCGCCGCTGTCGAGGTTGCGCAGCCGGGTCAGCGTGGGGTCGTTCGCGGCCTCTGTCATCGCGGCGCGGTCGCCGCCGTCGCGGGCCCTCTGCAGGACGGTGACGCGGTCCTGGGCGGCCGAGAGGGTCAGCCGCGCATTGGCCAGACGGTCGCGCAGGTCCTTGACCTGGCGGTTCGCCGCTTCCAGCGATTGCGCGTTGACCAGATTGGTGCTGGCGTTGAAGTTCTTCACCGCCGTCTCGGCGGCCTCCAGCTGGGTCTGCAACTCGGCCACGCGGTCGGTCAGCCAGCTGGTGGCCTGCTGGGTCGCGTCGAATTTCACCTCGAGCTGGTCGAGGATGTAAAGCTCGGCCACCGTATTGGCCAGCAGCGCCGATTTCTGCGGCGAGGTGGTCTTGGCCGTGATCTTGAAGACATAGCTTTGCCGCGTGTTGCTGATGCTCAACGCATCCAGCACATTGTCGACGGTCGCATCCCGGATCTCCGCGGGGCTGGGCGCGGGGGCCTGCGCTGGCGCGGGCTGGATCAGCTCCTTCACCCAGGCGATCGCCTGACCCACTGAAAACCGTGGCTCGGGGCGCAGACGGGTGTTGAATTCGGGATCCTCGGTCAGCTTCAGCTTGTCGACGACCTTGCCGATCAGCCCGCGCGAGCGCAGGATTTCCACCTCGGTGTTGATGCTGGCCTGATCGCCCGACAGACCCGACAGCACGCTGTCGAGGTTGGCCACATTTTCCTGACGGCTTTCCAATGTGACCGTGGCGTTGGTGGTATACATCGGTGTCGCGACGGCAAAGGCGTAATAGCCGCCGATCATTACCGCCAGGACCATGCACAGCACGATCCACAGCTTGCCGCGCCACAGCGTACGCAGCAGGTGGCCCAGATCGATCTCGTCGTTTTCTTCCGGCATGGCGACGGCGGCAGAGGCCCGCCCTTGATCTTCCCGAGCCTGTTGAAGCATCTATACGCCTGTACCTGAAACCAAACCTCTCTTTCTTTTCCATAAAAGCCGCGTGAAGGCAACGCTGGGGCGCGGCGTTTCGGGTTACATGCGCCGATAGATATCCTCATGCCGGGTGATGTCGTCCTCGCCCAGATAGGCGCCGGTCTGCACCTCGATCAGGATCATCGGCAGCTTGCCGGGGTTTTCCAGCCGGTGACGCGTGCCCAGCGGGATGTAGACGGACTCGTTTTCGCCCACCAGCCGGGTCTGATCGCCCAGGGTGACGCGGGCGGTGCCGCTGACCACGATCCAATGTTCCGCGCGGTGCACATGCGATTGCAGCGACAGCACGCCGCCCGGGCGCACCACGATGCGCTTGACCTGGAACCGCGGCCCCAGGGCCAATGTCTCGAACCAGCCCCAGGGGCGGTGGTCGCGCGCCGATTTGCGGGCCTGGGGCGCGCCGCGGGCGTCCAGCCGTTCCACCGCGACGCGCACCTCCTGGGCGCGGGACTTGT
This sequence comes from Brevirhabdus sp., assembly GCF_052826345.1. NCBI lineage: Bacteria > Pseudomonadati > Pseudomonadota > Alphaproteobacteria > Rhodobacterales > Paracoccaceae > Brevirhabdus > Brevirhabdus sp. Next base: position 26,824 of record NZ_JBRBUA010000129.1, read on the forward strand.
CGGCCACCAGCACCGCGTCGCCGGTGGCCACCGCCACCACGCCCGACAGGCCCAGGCCGACCAGCGCGGGCCCCCCCGGCTCGGACCGCAGCAGGCTGTCGGTGCAATCGACGGCCTCCGACAGGCCCAGCGTCACCACACCGCGGGCGTCGGGCGCGCCGTGGCGCCAGACCGCATCCCAGCCGCCCATATCGCTCCACCGGCCGGAAAACGGCACCACGCAAAGGTTTTCGGCCCGTTCCATCACCGCATAATCGAGCGAGATATGGGGCAGCTCCGCCCAGGGCGCCGCCGCCAGACGCAGGAAATCGAGATCCGCGCGCGCGCCCTCCAGCGCGGCGCGGGCGGGGGCGATCAGATCGGGGGCATGGGCGGCGAAGGCATCAAGGATGGCGCGCGCGGTGAACAGGAAGATGCCCGCGTTCCACAGGTGATCGCCCGACGCCAGCATCGCCGCCGCGCGGGTCGCGCAGGGTTTTTCCACGAAGCCCGCCAGCGGCCGGGGATCGGCCGCCCCCCCGTCCGGAACCTCTTCCAGGGGCGCGTCCAGCCGCAGATAGCCATAGCCCGTCTCGGCCCGGTCGGGGCGAATGCCGAAGGTCACGAGCCGGCCCGCCCGCGCGGCCCCGACCCCCGCCAGCACCGCGTCGCGGAAGCCTTCGGCATCGGGAATCTCGTGATCGGCGGGGCTGACCAGCATCAGCGCATCCGGGTCCTCGCGCGCCAGCCACAGCGCCGCGATCAGCACCGCGGGCGCGGTGTCGCGGCCCGCGGGCTCGATCAGCACCGCGCGCGGCGCGATGCCCGCCTCTTCCAGCTGGGCGGTGGCGGTGAAGCGCGAGACCTCTCCGGTCAGAATCAGCGGATCGGCGAAGCCGGCCGCGGCGAAGCGCCGGGCGCTGGCCTGAAACAGGCTTTCGCGGCCCGAGAGGGCGGCGAACTGCTTGGGATGATCGGGCCGCGACACCGGCCACAGCCGCGTGCCCGACCCGCCACAGAGCAATATGGGATGTATCATGTCCGCGCGGCTCCCTCGGGCGATATCGGTGCGGGTGTCGTCTTGGCGCGCAGGGTATCGCGTTGCGGGGGAATGTATATCCTCTTTGCTCCGCCGCGCCGGATGCGGCCCTGTGGCGGGCGGTCCCTGCTGATCCGTTCTCAGCATGGCGTTATCAGCATGGCGATCTGGGCATGTGATGTCCTGAATTGCCCGTTGTTCCGGGCCCCGGGGCGGTTTAAGTCACTCACTCTATGTTCAAGCGTCTTAAACAACTCTTAAATCCGGTTCTGAATCCGGCCCTGGCCACATCCGCCGCGCCTGCACCGTTCAGCGGCGCCGATCCCGCGCCCGATTGCCCGGTCTATGCGGTGGGCGATCTGCACGGGCGCGCCGATCTGCTGGAACGCGCCTTCGAGGCGATCGACCGGGATGCGGCCGGGCAGGGGCTGGACGCCTTTCACATCGTCTTTCTGGGCGATTACATCGACCGCGGAGAGCAGTCCGACGCGGTGCTCGCGCAGCTGCGCGGCTTTGTCGAGCAGCTGCCCGACTGGGTGGTCTGCCTGATGGGCAACCATGAAAAGATGATGCTCGATTTCCTCGACCGCCCCGAGGAACGCGGTGATCGCTGGCTGCGCAACGGCGGCTTGCAGACGCTGGCAAGCTATCGCATCGGCGGCATCACCGAACGCGCCTCCCCGCCCGAGATGATCGCGGCCTCGGACCGGCTGCGCGCGGCCCTGCCCGAGGGCACCGAGGCCTGGCTGCGCGGCCTGCCGCTGATCTGGCAGAGCGGCAACCTGGCCTGCGTGCACGCGGGCGCGGAACCGGGCCAGCCGCTCGATGACCAGGACCCCAACGTGCTGCTCTGGGGGCATCGCGATTTCCTGGGCCGCGATCGCACGGATGGCGTCTGGGTGGCGCATGGCCACACGGTGATGGAGGCGGCACGGGCCGAACGCGGCCGCATCTCTCTCGATACGGGGGCCTATTTCTCGAACCGGCTGTCGGTGGGGGTGATCCGCACCGGCGCGCCGGTGCGCCTGCTGGAAGTGGGGTGAGGGGCTTTGCCTTGATCGCGCCCCGGCTTCGTGGAATGGCTATCGCCGGTATGGCGCATGATTTGAGGACGGATTTTTGAGAAAGATATTCATCACCGGCACCGCGGGCTTCATTGGCTTTCACCTGGCGCAACTGCTGCTGAAGGAAGGCTTCCGCGTCCACGGCTATGACGGGATGACCGATTACTACGACGTGCGCCTGAAACAGCGCCGCACGCAGATGCTGCTGCAAAACGATGCCTTCGCCTTTACCGAAGGCATGCTGGAGGATCACGAGCGCCTCGACGAGACGATCGACGCCTTTGCCCCCGACGTGATCGTGCACCTTGCGGCGCAGGCGGGGGTGCGCTATTCCCTCGAAAACCCGCGCGCCTATATCGACAGCAACGTCGTGGGCACCTTCAACGTGATGGAGGCCGCGCGCAGGCTGAAGGTCGACCACCTGCTGATGGCCTCGACCTCATCCGTATACGGCGCGAATGAGGAAATGCCCTATAAAGAGGCTCATAAGGCCGACACCCAGTTGACGATCTATGCCGCCACGAAAAAGGCCAACGAGAGCATGGCGCATTCCTATGCGCATCTGCACGACATCCCGACCACGATGTTCCGCTTTTTCACTGTTTACGGACCCTGGGGGCGGCCCGATATGGCTTATTTCAAGTTTGCAAACGCGATCCTCGATGACCGGCCGATCGACATCTACAACAACGGCGACATGTACCGCGACTTCACTTACGTCGAGGATCTGGTGCGCGGTATCCGCCTGCTGATCGACGCGGTGCCCGAACGCCCCGCCGGCCGCGACGACATCGTGGAAGGCGACAGCCTGTCGCCGGTGGCGCCTTACCGGGTGGTCAACATCGGCAATTCCGACAAGGTGCGGCTGCTGGATTTCATCGACGCGATCGAGGAGTGCCTGGGCAAGAAGGCGATCCGCAACTACATGCCGATGCAGATGGGCGACGTGCCCGCCACCTGGGCCGACGCCAACCTGTTGCAGCGGCTGACAGGCTACAAGCCGCAGACCGATTTCAAGGACGGGATCGCCCGGTTCGTCACGTGGTTTAAGGATTATTATGGTAAATAATCTGTAACCACGGTCTGGATTTGAGTATTTCAGAC